>CASGCC010000043.1:0-1735 GCA_949299585.1 uncultured Bacillota bacterium
CTTTTGGGCTTTTTTAAATTAATATTGTCAATAATAACAAAAAAAGATAGAATATTATAATAGTAAAGGTGGTATCAATAATGAATGTATTTTGGACTAGTACGCTATCGTTGATAGTAGGATTATTGATCGGTGGGGGCTTAGGCTTTTACTTTACCAAACGTAAGTTTGAAAAAGAATTGAAAGAAAATCCGCCAATCAATGAGAAGATGATCCGCGCAATGTTTATGCAGATGGGCAGAAAACCAAGCGAAGCACAGATCAAAGCGGTCATGCGTTCGATGGGACAATAGGAAGCAAGTTATTGCTTCTTTTATTTTTTAATAATGTAACTTTACTTAAGTGTTAAAATTCGATAAGATAAACATATGAAGAAGTTATTTAAGATGATATTTAAGATCATGGCCTTGCTGTTTATCATCGCTATGATCGCGATTGGCGCTTTGTTCTATACCGGATATCAGGTATATAAAGATGCAATTGCCGCCAAGCCATTGGAACAAGCGGTAAATGAAGTAATGATGCAAGATGATTATGTTCCATATGAACAGATAAGCAAAAATTTTACTAATGCAGTGGTAGCGATCGAGGATCATCGTTTCTGGTTCCGGGATGGGGTGGATTATATCGCGATCGGACGAGCCTTTGTGGTAAATATGCTAAGTGGCAGCATCAGTGAAGGCGGTAGCACGATCACCCAGCAAGTGGCTAAAAATTTATATTTTAACAATCAAGCGAGCATAACCAGGAAAGTGGCAGAGATCTTTTTTGTCAATGATCTGGAAAGCAGATATAGCAAACCGGAAATCTTGAGCTTATATGTCAATATCATCTATTATGGTGATGGCTATTACGGTATCAAGCAGGCGGCAAACGGTTATTACGATAAAGAACCATCGCAGCTGGATTTATATGAATCAGCAATGCTAGCAGGTCTTCCGCAAGCACCTAGCATCTATCAGCTAAGTAGTGGTTTAGAAAAAGCGCAGAAACGACAGTTACAGGTCTTAAATGCCATGGTATTATATGATTTTATCACCCAGCAGCAAATGGATGAAGCACTGGCAGCACATGAATAAGAGGATAGTAAGATGAAAGAAATTTTGGACAGCATCAGCATGACCCGTTCACTAAAAAGAATGGCCCATGAAATCGTAGAAAAAAATAAAGGATGTCAAGATCTGGTCTTGATCGGTATCAAGACCCGCGGAGAATATCTTGCGAAAAGGATCGCCGGCTATATCGAAGACTTTGAACAAGAAAAGATCGATTGTGATAGCATCGACATCACATATTGGCGTGATGATATCGAAAAAGACACCAAGACCATCGATATCTTGCATGCCGATGTAAAAGATAAGGTCGTCGTTTTGGTCGATGATGTTTTATATTCAGGACGTACGGTAAGAGCGGCAATGGAAGGCATCATGCATTATGGCCGAGCCGCAGAAATCCATCTAGCAGTCTTGATCGACCGCGGGCATCGTCAATTACCGATCAGGGCCGACTATGTTGGCAAGAATGTACCCACATCTACCAATGAAGATATTCAGGTAAGATTAGCGGAAATCGATGGTACCGACGGCGTTTATATCGTATAAAAAAGCCAAAAGCAAATTGAAAGGGGTTAAAAAAGAGCTGAAGTGAAAAGGTAAATTCCACTTTATAAGTACATGAAAAGAAGTAGAAATTACTCATACCAATAAATATGAAATAAATAAAAAACAGGGGAAAA
>CASGCC010000043.1:1746-14632 GCA_949299585.1 uncultured Bacillota bacterium
AGCTGAAGTGAAAAGGTAAATTCCACTTTATAAGTACATGAAAAGAAGTAGAAATTACTCATACCAATAAATATGAAATAAATAAAAAACAGGGGAAAATTTATAATAGAATATTGTAGATTTAAGTTTTTCTGGTATCATTTAATTGTAAATTACTACCAAAAAGCCGCATTAAAAACAAGAGGAATTTGCGTAATTTTTTGGCTGGATGACTAAATTCCACTTCGTATTGCTATGGTAGGCATTATATGGATAGACTATTTGAAAAATAGCTATTTGGTATGTTTATTATTTTTTAGAAGATAAGGTTTAAGCGTGACCTTATCTTTTTCTATATCTTTTATGCCAAAATCTATGAATTTATTAGCTAAATCATTATTTAAGAATCTTAATAGTTCAAAAGGCGTTTTGCCATCAAGATGTTCCTTAGGAAAAGAATTTATATGTGAAGATATAATATTCGCATCCTCTTGCGAACATAAACCCAAATGATATAGATTGGTCTTTTTAGGACATATATATCTTATTTCTAGATGATTATTCTCCAATGTTCCTTTTTGTTGACTACACATTGGATCGCAATAATATATTCTAGTTCTTCTAGAACCATCATTTCTTATTTCGATCTGATCGGCCAAGACAAATTCTGAACCTCTATCGGTCAATAGTACTTCAACTTCATTTTGAAATAAATCTGGAGCTAAGATCTTTTCTAAAAGTAATATGCCATCAAGCATATTTTCAGCATTCAATTTGGCATGATATATGATTACCATGAATGAATATCTTAAAAACTTAAATGTCTGCATAAATGGTCCGTTAGTTATATCATTATAAACAGTATCCATCTGTACAACCTTGGCAAAAGGATGGCTTTCTATATAAGCTTTATATTCAGTATATGTACGGCCTTTGAGATATTTTCTATCTTTTCGGATCTTATATATATTTTTATCCTTATGTTTGATTTTTCTTGTGACTTGTTTTCTAAGATCTAAAGGGATGATATCGATGCCAACATTTTTAAAAGCACCAGATTCGATGTAATTATATAAGGTTTTTTCAGAAACGTTGATATCAGGAAGGATCTTTAAAATAGAATAAGGTGATAAACCTTGTTTAATTAACGGTTGTATTAATTTACCAATCTTTTTGAGATCATCTTCAGAAATGTTTAATCCTTCTCTAGAATGAGAAAGAGATTCTCTATATTCTTTTTCAGCTATATCAGCAGAATAAAAATATTGATCAAACCGACAATGTATTTGTCTGTCACAGCCATTGCATGCACCAGGGGAACGATCCCTTCTAGTACATTTGAATGGAATGTAATCTAAACATTTGCTAGAACATTTTTTATTAAATTTACAATGAGAATAATTTGAACATTCGATGGGAAGAGAACATTTTCTTTTTAATATTCGATGAGCTTTGATTTCTTTACCGATAGTTGATTTATCTTTACCAATGGTATTAGCTATAGAAGTTTTTGTAGAACCATTTTTGATTCCAGTTTCGATAATTATGCGTTCATCTTTTGTTATATGAACATTCTTATTATGGTAAGTCATGAATTAACCTCCAATCTAAAATGAACCACCATATCCATATATTGCCTGATGAATTTAATTTACTAGTCTGCAAGAGTAAATTCAAGTTGAACTTTATGAAGACTAATTTCTACTTTGTTCCTTCTAAAGTGGAATTTACCTTTTCACTTCACAGTTTCTACTTTGTTCCTTCTAAAGTGGAATTTACCTTTTCACTTCACAGGGTTAAAAAAGACTATTTAAAAAATAGTCTTTTTGTTTTATAATTAGAAAGGATAATTAGGAGGAAATTATGAGTACTGAAAAGGTTTTTCAATCCATGGATGGAAATACCGCTACAGCCCATTGTGCGTATGCGTTCAGTGAAGTAGCAGGCATCTATCCAATTACACCTAGTTCACCAATGGCTGAAGTAGTTGACGCTTGGGCATCACAAGGTCGTAAAAACATTTTTGATACAACTGTTAAAGTTGTAGAGATGCAATCAGAAGCCGGAGCTGCCGGTGCAGTGCATGGAGCATTGCAAGGTGGAACTTTAGCAACAACCTTTACGGCATCACAAGGTTTGTTGTTGATGATCCCAAATTTATATAAGCTTTCTGGCGAGTTATTACCTGGAGTTATCCACGTTGCTGCTCGTGCATTAGCAGGACGTGCCTTAAATATTTTCGGCGATCATGAAGACGTTTATGCTTGCCGTCAAACGGGTATGGCAATGCTATGCTCACATTCTGTTCAGGAATGTATGGATCTAGCAGGTGTTGCTCACTTAGCAGCAATCGAAGCTAGCGTGCCATTCATTCATTTCTTTGATGGTTTCAGAACTTCTCATGAAATTCAAAAGATCGAAGTAATGGATCAAGAATATTTGAAGTCTTTGGTTAATTGGGAAAAAGTAGCTGAATTCAAAAAGAATGCTTTGAACCCTCATACTAATCCAGTTACAAGAGGCGGAGCTGAAAACGACGATATCTTCTTCCAAGGTCGTGAAGCTCAAAATGCACATTATAATAAAGTAGTTGATATCGTAGCTAAATACTTAGCCGAGATCAGCAAGCATACTGGAAGAGATTATGCACCATTTACTTACTATGGCGCTAAGGATGCAACTCGCGTCATCGTTGCTATGGGCAGCGTTACCGAAACGATCAAAGAAACCGTTGATGCATTATGTGCCAAAGGTGAAAAAGTTGGTTTGGTAAAAGTTCATCTATATCGTCCATTCTCAACTGAATGGTTGAAGAAAGCTTTACCAGCAACGGTCGAAAGAATCGCCGTATTGGATCGCAGCAAAGAAATTGGCGCTCGTGAACCATTATATCTTGATGTTCTAAATGCTTTGAAAGATGGCAATTATACGATCATTGGCGGTCGTTATGGTATGGGAAGCAAAGATACCACTCCTGCTCAGATCAATGCCGTATATGCTGAACTGGCTAAAGATGAACCAAAAGAAGAATTTACCATCGGTATCGAAGATGATGTTACATTCTTGTCATTAAAACCATTACCAATCGAATTGACCACAGATTATACTTCTTGCTTATTCTATGGTTTAGGTTCTGATGGTACGGTTAGTGCTAACAAGAACTCTATCAAGATCATCGGTGACAATACAGATCAATATGCACAAGCATACTTTGCATATGACTCTAAGAAAGCCGGCGGCGTTACTAGAAGCCATTTACGTTTTGGTAAATCACCAATTCATTCTACATACTATGTAAATAACGCTGATTTCATTTCTTGTTCATTAGATGCTTATTGCTTTAAATATGATATGGTTACACCATTGAAAGATGGCGGTACCTTCTTATTAAATACCACATTCAGCAAAGATGAGATCGAAAACCATCTGCCTAATCGTATGTTAGCTAACTTAGCTAAGAAACATGCTAAATTCTATATCATCGACGCAACAGAAATTGCTGCTAAGATCGGTATGGGCAGAAGAACAAATACTATCTTACAATCTGCCTTCTTCGCATTAAATGAACAGATCATGCCATATGATACAGCAGTTGATCTAATGAAGAAAGCAGCTAAGAAATCATACTCTAAAAAGGGTGATGAAATCGTTCAGCTAAACTACAAAGCTATTGATGAAGGTAAAGCTGGTATCGTTGAAGTAGAAGTTAAACCTGAATGGGCAGATCTTCCATATGATACAACTCGCGTATCAACAGGCGATGAATATTTCGATGAACATGTAATGGCAATCAACTCACTAGATGGTTATGATCTGCCAGTTAGTGCTTTCACGAAGAACAATCTGTTAGATGGTTCGATCAGAAATAACGTAGCATTCAAAGAAAAGAGAACGATCGCTGTTCAAGTACCTACTTGGGATCCAAATAACTGTATCCAATGTGGTTTCTGTTCTTATGTATGTCCACATGCAACGATCAGACCATTCTTGTTAACTGAAGAAGAAGTTAAGAATGCACCAATGGAATTCAAGACGATCCCTGCTATGGGCAAAGATGTTGGACACTTGCAATATCGTATCCAAGTATCACCTGCAAACTGCGTAGGCTGTGGTCTATGTGTTACAGAATGTCCAGGAAAAGCTGGAAATAAAGCTCTTAAGATGGTTGATATCAATGAAAAACTTGACCAAGAACCATTGGCTGATTACTTATTTAAAGAAGTTGAATACAAGACTCAATATTTCCCAACCAGCACGGTAAAAGGTTCACAATTCATGATGCCTTACTTTGAAGTAAGCGGTGCATGTCCTGGATGTGGTGAAACACCTTACTATAAATTAGTATCACAATTATTCGGCCGTGATATGTTAGTAGCTAATGCAACAGGATGTTCAATGATCTACTGCTCAAGCACACCAAGTACCCCATTTGTTAATGACAAAAACGGTGAAGGTGTAGCATGGGCTAACAGCTTATTTGAAGACAATGCTGAATACGGCTTTGGTATGGCAGTTGCTCAAAACTACAAAGAAGCTCGTATCTTATCAATCATGGAAGATAACATGGATAAGGTTGAACCTGAACTTCGCGCAGCATTTGAAGCATATATCAACGCTAATAATGATCGTGAAGCACAAAGAGCTTGCAAAGACGCTATCATCAATGGTGTAAAAGCTAGCGCTAATGAAGCAGTAAAAGAACTATTAGATTTCGAAAGAGACTTAGTAGGCAAATCAGTATGGATCGTTGGTGGAGACGGATGGGCTTATGATATCGGTTACGGTGGATTAGACCACGTTATCGCAAATGATCTAAATGTAAATATCTTATGTTTGGATACCGAAGTATATTCAAATACCGGTGGTCAATCATCTAAATCAAGCCAAGCTAGCTCAATTGCTAAGTTTGCTGCTGGTGGTAAAGCTCAAGCTAAGAAAGATCTTGGTCAAATTGCGATGGCATATGGCCATGTATATGTAGCAAGCATTGCTATGGGTGCTGATCGTAACCAGACATTAAAAGCTATTCGTGAAGCAGAAAGCTATAATGGACCATCATTGATCATTGCATATTCTCCATGTGCTGAACATGGTATCAAAGGTGGTTTAAGCAATCATCAACAAGTTCAAAAGAAAGCAGTTGAATGCGGATATGTAACATTGTACCGTTTCGCTCCTCGTAATGAAAAACCATTAACAATTGACTCAAAAGAACCTAATTGGGATAAATTTGAAGAATTCTTGTTGAATGAAAACCGTTTTGCTCAATTGATGAAATTGAAAGGCAAAGAGGTTGCTGAACAAATGTATGCTAAGACCAAGAAAGACGCACAAAACAGATATCGTCGCTTGGTTGCAAGATCACAAGAAGACTAATTTAACATCGATTAATCATTGATCTAAAACGAGCCTCATTATTTGGGCAAAACCAAATAATTGAGGTTCTTTTTTGGCGCAAAACATTGCCCAACATATTTATTTCTAAAATATTCAAGGAGCAATAAAAAAGTTATGGCTCGAGTAATGCTAATATTGCACTTAATCAAGGCATAGCAATGTTTGATAAAATATAAGGAAGTTCCTAGTAAAAATAGGAGCTTCCTTTTTTGCTTATGTAATATTCATTCATTTGAAGATGTGATATTACGGTTGGATTGACCCTTGTAAAAAAAACTAGATATTGCTAGTATGTAGTTAACAATTAAAAAAAGGGGGTAATAGAATGAAAAAAGTTGTTTTATTTTTATGTTCTGTACTGATTTGTTGTTTGAGTGTTAGTGCTACTGAGACTGATGAGGTAAAAGCATGTGAAGCACTTAGCAATGATGAACAGGTTTGTTCAATTAATAAAGATGGTGAATGTGAATGTAAAGATATTTCAATTGCTCCACTAGTTATGGATAGAGATGATGATGGCGGTGATTAAAATAATTAATGTTGATGGAATCGATGCAAAATTTATAAGAAATATTAGGAAAATCAATGGTGATTCAGGAGAAAAAATATGTAATGAATTAGGAATCAATCTTACATATCTATATTCTGTTGAAACTGGAGAAAAAAGATTATCAGAAGATCTGCTAAATAAGATAGTTTCTTTTTATAATGTAAATTACAATAAAGATATAAATGTGTATAACGAAGCATATGATCTAACGATCAAGTTATATGAAAGCTTCGTATTTAAAAATAAAGAACTTTCAGCAAAGTATGAAAAAGAATTTTATGAAAAAGAAGAGCTATTTGCCAATTCACGAGGTTTTATCTTTAATGATTTGATGATAGCTATTATTAATTTGTTAAGAGATAAAACATTGACAAAAATGAAGCTTGATGAATCAAAGAAGTATTTATCATTATATGATAGCAATATTGCTTGCATTTATGGGGTTATATATGGATTTGGAAAAGGAATATATAAAAACTTAAATGATTCAGGTCAAATGATTTATGATATTTTTGAAAAAATTCCCGTACAAGGCTTATTACCTTGCGTAAAGGGGATGTTTTATTATCAATTAGGAAGAATATCGTACGAAGAAAAAAGATTTATAGATGCATTAAAGTTTTATAATGAGGCAATTTGTGCTTTGCAACAAATTTATTGTATGGAAAGAGTTAATCAAGCTAATATACACATTGCAAACACTTTGCAATATATGCGACAGTACAATGATGCAGAAGATTTATATTATAAAATGCTAGAAGAAGCACGTAAATATAATTATAATAAAAGAATTTGCATGTGCTTGAATAATCTATCATATTTATATTTAATTCAAAATAAATATGATAAATGTATTGAATTTGTATATAAAGCCAAAAAAGCAGGATCAGTGCAGCATGATTTAAATTATTATCTAGCATATTGCACATATAAAACAAAATCTAAGGAAGAAGCAAGAAGTTTAGTTTTTAAATTGCTACAAGATGAAGATCATCGTTATACAGCTAGGATGATGAAATTGATACAAGGCTTTATCAATGATAATACAGGTAAAATTGATAGATATTTTAGCTTAATTAAAAATGACATTATCCAACTAAATGATGCTTTAGAAATGAAACTGTTATATGAGATGGTTATTTCATATTACATGGATAAAAATGATTCTAAATGTATTGAACTGTGTAAGGATTATTTTGCATTAGAAAAATCATAAGCCTCAATTGAGGCTTTTTAAAATGGTTTAGCTATAAATCTGATTCACAAACAGAATATAATTTGGTTATAAATTAACTACAGTTTATATTTTATATTTTACAAATTTATACAAAACAAGTTGATTTTTAATGGGCTAATTATGGTTGGATTATAGTCTTGCGAAAAAAAGTAATTTATTGCTAGCATATCGGTAACAAATGAAAGGGGATACAATCATATGGCTGCTAGGTACAAAAACGGAGATAATGATGGTTTATCTTTTTCGATTATGCAAATATAAACGATTAGAGGCATATGCATATTCGATGATTGTAAATATATATGATTATCAAAAAAGCTAAATACATAATTTTAATGAAAGGATATAAGAAATATGAAAAAGATAATAGCAATAATTTGTTCCATTTTGATGTTGATTACAATAGGAACACCAGTATATGCATTAGATGGACCAACAGATGCTGATGAAGAAGTGGACGAACAATATAATAATCCACATCCAGACTATGTAAGTATTGCAAATGATGAATCTTTGCCAAAACATATTAATGTTGATCAAAAACCATCATTTTTGATGGGTACTCGTTCTACATATGCATATGTTACAGAACAGGCATGGGCAACTGATGGAATTACGCAATATAAGCAAGGTGATTATAATGATATTATGAATGGTAGCTGCACAATTGCAAGCCATGGATGCACAATAACATCTGTAGCAATGGTGCTATCAAAGTACGGAATTTATAAAAATCCTTCACAGCTGAATTCTGATTTAAAATTGAATTCAGGATATATAAATGGTTGTGAATTGCGATGGAATGCTTTAACCGAAATGTATGGAGTTACAGCAACTCGTTGGGATAACAATGGATTATTAGAATCTGTAGGAATGGACACTATTGAAGGAGCTTTAAAAACTGGTAAGCCAATCTTAGTAGGAATCCATTTGTTGGGAAGTACTAGTACGCATTGGGTAGTTTGTTATGGATATGAACATTATTCTGACGGTGGAGAATTTCATTATATCTTTAATCCAGGATCAGAAAATTATACTACTTTAGAACAATATATGAATTCATGGTATATTGAACATTTTGCAACATTATCATGGTAATTTGAGGAGTTTGTGATGAAGAAAGTATTAATGTCATTATTGGTCTTAACTGTTGTTAGTGGATGTGCAAAAGCACCAAGTGAAGAAACACCGGTAACTACAAGTCCGGTAGTTGAAACAACACCATCATCTACTGCAACTGTAGAAACAACAACTACGCCAGCTACTACAGAAACAATGCCAGCTGAAAAACCAGGAAGTTCAGAAAATGTATCATTATCTTCAGAAGCTGCTAAGGAAGTATATGCAACAATAAATGATTTGTTTGATCAAGCAGTTAGTAAGGTTAAGGAAGAGGGAAAAACCCCATATGCACTTAACGTTTCATATGCTGATAACTATATGTCTTCAGCAAGTAAAGGATATCAGATATCATGTTTGGTGAATAATGATGGCGTGGTATGGCGATATTATGATTATGAAGCCGAGGTAAATAATGTAGAATTTGAAGAAAAATTAGATGCATCTAGTGCTTATACAGTAGAAGAATTGTATGAGTTTGTTCCTGGCAAGGTAACAAGAGAAGAAGCCATTAATGCAGCACTAGACTACTTAGGATTTACCTTTGAAGATTTAACATTGATTTATATTACTGAAGAAGCGGATTCTACAAGAAGTTATTATTATGTTAATGTTGCAACTGATCCGACTGATTATATCATGAAAATAGATGCTAATACTAAAGAAATTTTTGACTATTATGATAACAAACCTAAGAATTAGTATATCAATGGTAAAAACAAATATAAAACATTATTATGATTTAATTAGATATTGAAATGAAGAAAATATTAACGTTGTTGGTATTGATATGTCTATATGGCTGTACGCTATCATTTGATAAACAAGAAGATTCCATTTACGGTATCGGTAGTGAAGATGGATTTAAAATCGTTAATGTTGCAGGATTGTTCGATGTGCAAGTAAAAGATCCATTACCTGAGCAGATGAGTTTTTGTATATATAATAATAAAAGCCAAGGATGCTTTTATTTCCAGATAAGCTCAAGTAATCCTGATTGTGTCGATAGTTCTAAATGCATGGTGATTCCTGATGATTATGTATTTCAATGGTATACGTTAGAAGTATTGGAAAAAGCAAAACTGTCAGGTATTGATCTAAGCGATGAAAACTTTGTAAAAGAAATAGATTCAACGATAGGGAAACTATATATCTACAAAGCATTAATAAACCGTAATAATGAATGGATCGAAAATCCAGAGGAAAAGCCGGCATATTTGCATGAAGATGGAACGATTGATTATAAGATCGATGAATTGATCAAGTTCTAAACTTACCATATAGTAATTTATATATCATAAATATCAGTTATCAAATTAAAATATACTAAACTAGTATTCTAAAAATAAAGGAGGAAACGGAAATGTTAAAAAAAATATTGTCTATTGGATTATTAAGTTTAACCCTAATGTCATCAATTGCTTCAGTTGATGCTAGAGGTGCTTGGTGTTGGTCATGTAATAATGGCGAATTAAATTATTCACATACAGTAACTGTAAACGTAACAACATCTGAACAAAGATGTCAACATGGATTTCCATATGGTACCGATAAGGTTTATACTACACACTATGTAGATGTATATATTTGCGATAATTGTGGTAACAGTACAACTCGTTCTTACAGTAATGTTACTAGTATTGAATGTCATGGTTATAATTAAAAAAAGTAGCTTATTGCTACTTTTATTTTAATACAAACATCATTTATAATTAATAAAAAGGGGATGGTGAAAGATGAGAATAATTAATTTACGTAAAGAATATCATAATAAGCATAATACTGTTTTAGCACTAGATAATGTAAATTTAAATTTCGATGAAAAAGGATTAACTATTATATTAGGGCCTAGTGGGTCTGGGAAAACAACATTATTAAATATCCTTGCGCAAATTGATGATGATTATCAAGGAACTATCAATGATCCTCTTACGGTTTCATATCTGACCCAAAATATTGAATTATTTGAAAATTTAAGCGTAGAAGATAATATAGAATTAGTGGGCAATGACAAACAAAAAATTAAGGAATATCTTGAACGATTTAATTTGATAGATATCAAAAATAAAAAAATAAAAAAATGTTCTCAAGGGCAAAAACGAAGGGTACAGGTATTATGCGCATATTTGAATGATAAACAAATGTTGGTGTTAGATGAGCCAACATCGGCGCTAGATCATGACAATGCAGTAAATATCATGGAAATGTTAAAAGAAATTGCTAGGGAAAAGCTAGTTATCATGATCACTCATGATATTGCGTTAGCAAATGAGTATGCTGATAGATTGCTTGAAATTGACAAAGGTAACATCATCAAAGATACGATCATTGCGCATCATGGATCAATTGATAAACAGCCTAAAGCGATAGTAAGACCTTCGCTAAAAAATAATCTAATATTTGTGCTGAAAGATCTTGCTTCATGTCCTTTTAAATTTGCTTTGACCGTATTTTTATCTACCGTATGCTTGCTTGCGATATTTTTGATGATCAATGTATTGGTATCAGTTAACCAAGAAGTTGATTATTTAGAAGCGATAGCAGCAGGCGATAGTATCGTTGTGACATATAATGATGACATGATCAGCAAAAAAGAGATGAAAGAAAACTATCAACCTTTTAAATCTGGTCTTCGTGATGATTATTTTCCTAAGGTATATATAGAATATGATAATATTCCATATGATCGTTTGGCAGATACCTTGGAAACGGTAGATGGCATTGCGGCAGTGGAAGTAAATACCGATCATGATCTATATTATGTTGATAGTGATCGTTTATATCAGGAAGTATTAGGAAAAGACCAAAAGATATATAAGTGCATGCCTACTTTGAGCGATGAAGATGGTAGAACAAGCATTGGTTATCCTTTTAAACCGTTAACATCGCCTTTTATCAGTAATATCGTTTTACCTAGTGTTAATGAATATAATGAAAATAAAGATTCGATAAAAATGTTTGATGCTCATAAAGAAGTAGCGACGAATGGTCTTAACTTTTTCCATGTCGTTGATGATTCGTGGGATATCCCGTTATTATATGGGGAACCAATGTCTGAAGCAAATGATATTATCATCGATATGCAAACGGCAACATTATGGCAACAGTTAAATGGAATAGAAGAAATAGAAGATTTGATAGGTACTAAGATTGAATTAAAGGTATGTACCTGGGCTAGTATTTGGTTATTCGAAGATGATTTCCGTGAAGCAGTTGCAGCGGAAAATTATGATTTTTTTGATAGTTATGACTATACGATCAAAGGGATCACCAGCTTGAATAATGATGATATGCGTATAGCTTTGGTCAATGAAGGCATCTTGGAAGATCAGATCTTGGCTAGTGTGGTGATCGATAGCGAAGGATTAGATTTTAAGGATGTAAAATTCATCTTGGAGCCTAATGTTGACTATGGAGAAGTATGTGCTAAGATCAATGAAAATCTGGGATTAACAAAAACTTCTTTTGTGCAAAAAAGCAAGGTTACATCGGATAATGTGGCTTTAGAACGTAATAATGAGGCGTTGATCGCGTATATTTGTGGGGTTATTTTAGTATTATTTGGCTGTTTCTTCTTAAATCTGATAATGAATAAAAAAGTCTTTTTGAAAGAACAAAAATTACTTAAAGATTATGATTATCATAATATTTTAATAGAAATAGCTAAGTTGATGATGGAGATGGCGATAACGATAGTAATTGTCTTGTTAGTTAAAGATATCATTTATTTAAAGGTCAACGAGTGGGCTAGAGCGTTTGGTTATAGCTTGATCATTAGCGATAATTTGACTTATTTGTTCATGGCGATAATCATGGTAATGGTGGTAGAAACGATCTTAACGTTGAGCATAAAACTATTTAAGAGGTAAATGTTATGATCGTGATGGAAAATGTTTCTAAGTCCTTTGGTAAGCAATTGATATTTGATAAGATCGATTTGCGGATCGATAAATGTGGTTTCTATGCTTTTGTGGGACCATCGGGTTGTGGCAAATCGACTTTATTGAGTATGATCGCACAAACGGAGGAAGTTAGTAGTGGTTTGCTTGATGTTAAAGGTAAAGTAGCAACGATCTATCAGGATTATCAATTATTTGGTGAGCTTACCGTGGAAGATAATATTACCTTATTGAAAGATGATGTTAATTATCAGCAGCTATGCGATGAATTGAACTTAACAGCGCTTATCAATCAATATCCCGCAGAGCTAAGCGGTGGACAGCAACAACGAGTAGGGATAGCTAGAGCCATTGCGCTTGATCCGGATATCATCTTATGTGATGAACCTACGGAATCGTTGGATAATGAAAATAAGACGATAGTGATGGAATATCTTAAAAAGCTTTCGGCTGATAAGATCGTGATCATCGTGAGTCATGATCTTGCTTTGATCCATAGATATGTTGATGTTATTTATGAGATAAAAAATCATAAATTAGTTTGTCAGGTATTGCATGAACCATCTAAATGCATGGATAGCCCAAAGCAAGAACATAAGCTGGATGTTAAACAGATGATCCAGAAACTTATCTTGAAAAAGGAGCTTAGGATCCAGAGCGTATTTAATTTGTTAGGCTTGTTCTTGATATTTATGTTTAGTTTGT
>CASGCC010000044.1 GCA_949299585.1 uncultured Bacillota bacterium
ATAATATTTTACTTTTTTTAGAAATATGCTATACTGCTGTTGTGAAAAAGAAAGCGCTTTTAAAAAGGAGATGGAAGATGGATCTAAATTTACCAAAAAGAAAGTTGCTTTGGGGTGGCGCAACAGCAGCTAGTCAATATGAAGGTGGCTGGCAGGAAGGGAATAAAGGACTTGATACTCAAGATGTAAGACCATATGTTCCTCGCACTTCAAATGCAACGACCATAACAAGATTGCTTACGCAAAAAGTTATCGATGAAGCAAAAGTAAGCGATCCTCGTGCATATCCGTTTCGTTACGCTTCTCAAGGCTATTATCATTGGGAGGAGGATCTAGCTTTATTGAAAGAACTAGGGATCGATATTTATAGGTTATCGATTAGTTGGGCTCGATTATTTCCTCATGGTGATGAGCAAGAGCCTAATCAAGAGGGCTTGGCATATTATGATAAGATCTTTGGACGTTTAAGATCTTATGGCATTCGCGTTTTTCTTACGATGAACCATTATGCTATTCCACTTTATCTTGTTGAACATTATGGTGGTTGGACTAATAGAAAACTGATTGATTTCTATTTACGCTTTGCAAAGGTTGTTTTTGAACGATGGGGCGATGTAATAGATTATTACTTGCCATTTAATGAAATCAATGCCGGGTATTTTTCACCATTCAATGGTGTAGGACTTGTTAAAAAAGATGGTGAACCATATGATCAATCTTTAGTATTTAAATCTTTGCATCATCAATTTGTAGCAAGCGCTAAGACCATTGAATTAGGTCATAAAATGGTAAAAGGAAAATTTGGCTGCATGGTTGCTTGTTTTTGTTATTATCCATATTCATGCAAGCCAGAAGATAATTTAAAACAAGTAATCGATGAAAATACTAATACCTGGTTTTGTGCTGACGTATTGACCAGAGGATATTATCCAAGTTATATGCAAAGATTTTTTGATGAAAGAAACATCGAGTTCATGATCACAGAAGATGATAAGAAAGCTCTAATGGCAAATACTGCTGATTTTGTTAGCTTTTCTTATTATCAATCTTCAGTGGCAAGTACGGAAGAAAAGGAAAAAACAGCAGGCAATTTAGTCGTTACGACCAAAAATCCATATTTAGATGCTAACGAATGGGGTTGGCAGATCGATCCGATCGGACTGCGAATAACCCTAAATAGGGTTTATGATCGCTATCAAAAACCGGTATTCATTAGTGAAAATGGATTGGGTTATCGCGATGTCATCAGCGATGATGGCAAGATCCATGATGATTATCGAATCGATTATCTGAAAAAGCATTTTGCTCAGATCAAGGAAGCGCAAAAAGATGGTGTAGATGTTCTTGGTTATATCATGTGGGGGGTTATCGATATCGTATCGGCAGGTAGCTGTGAAATGGAAAAGCGCTACGGTGTCGTTTATGTTGATGCTGATAATTTGGGGAAAGGAAGCTATCGTAGGATCAAAAAAGATAGCTTTACATGGTATCAAGATTTTATCGCAAAGGAGAAGTAAAAGATGAATGATATTTTAGCAAAGCTTAATACAGAACAACAAAATCCCAATACGGTAGATATCGATGTATGTTCAACATCTGATATCTTAAAAAAGATCAACGATGAAGATAAAAAAGTTGCTTTGGTCGTTGAAGAACAATTGCCAGCGATCACAGCGTTGGTAGATGCAGCATTTGCATCTTTGCAAAAAGGTGGAAGGATCATCTATGCGGGTGCAGGTACTTCCGGAAGATTAGGTATCTTGGATGCTTCGGAATGTCCGCCAACTTATGGAGTTAGCGAAGAATTGATCCAAGGTATCATTGCAGGTGGTACTGAAGCTATTTTTAAGGCCAAAGAAGGAGCGGAAGACTCAAAGGAATTAGCTAGGCAGGATCTGATCGAACGTAATTTAGGGGCCAACGATATCGTCATTGGTTTAGCAGCTAGCGGCCGTACACCTTATGTAATTGGCGCATTAGAATATGCCAAAGAAGTAAATGCGACTACGGGTAGCGTATGTTGTGTAAAAAATGCCCAAATCTCAAATTATGCTCAATTTCCTGTCGAAGTAGTTACAGGGCCAGAAGCAGTGACGGGATCAACAAGGATGAAAGCAGGAACAGCGCAGAAACTAGTGTTGAATATGATCTCGACAGCAACGATGATCAAAGCTGGAAAGGTATTTCATAATTATATGGTTGACGTGCAGCCAACCAATCAAAAATTGGAAGTTAGAGCTTGTCATATCATTGAGACATTAGGAAATGTCGATGCTCAAAAAGCCGAAGAATTATTTTATGCGGCTGATAAAAATGTAAAAACTGCGATCGTCATGGCGTTAAGCAATAAATCGCGTGCGATCGTTGAAGACGCGTTAGATAAAGCAAATGGACATATTGCTAACGCAGTCGAATCATTAAAGGAGGAATAAGAAATGGAAGAAATGGAAATGATTTTTTTTGAAATTATTAGTAATGGCGGCAATGCAAAAGGCTTGGTTTATGAAGCGATCAGTGCAGCTGAAAACAACGATTTTGAAAAAGCTGAAGCATTATTGAAAGAAGCTGATGAATTCTTGGTGCAAGCACATCAGATCCAAACAAATCTGATTCAGCAAGAAGCAGCGGGGGAACATCATGAAGTTACGGTGCTGTTTGTTCATGCTCAAGATCATTTGATGAGCGCTATGGAAGTAAGAACCATGGCCGAGAATATCATCAAGATAAATAAACGTTTAGCAGCATTAGAAGCAAAATAGGAGAAGGTTAATGGTTAAAACTGCAAAATGGGAAACAAAGAAGGCTAAGAAAACTAATCAAAAAAATTTTTTGGGCGATACTGATTATGATATTCCACGTTTTGGCTATAAAAGTTCGTTTATTATCTTGATAACGACTTTATTAACTCTTTTTATCGTACCATTTGTTTGTGAGTTATTGAAAATAGATTATCGGATGCCTACGGTAATAATTTGTGGTTCAGCTGCAGGGTTTTCAACAGCATATACACAATTTTTTATTGAACGTGATCTAAAGATCACCAGATCATTTTGGATCGTAGGTACTTTATTATCGCTTTTTAGTGCGATACTTATCTTCATGTTAGTATATATGGGAAAATTAGTGTAATAAAATTTCATTAAAAAGTTAATTAATAATAAAATAATATTGCAAGGAAGCGATTACATTGCTATAATTGTACTGGCAGTAATAGAAAGGAGAAAAATGATGAAAGTCTTATTAGTTTGTTCACAGGGCATGTCAAGTGCGATCGCCGCTAAAGCATTACAAGATGCTGCAGCAAAGAAGGGTCTTGAAATTGAAGTTCATGAATGTTCAACTCAAGCTTTTGCTGAAGAAATCAAAAATGGTTATGCGATCGGCATGGTTGCCCCTCAAATTCGTCATCGTTATGATGTGTTAAAACAACAAGCTGATGCAGCTGGAATTCCATGTGTTTTGATTCAACCACAGGGATATACTCCATTAGGTGGAGCAAAATTGTTAGCACAGATTCAAAATGAGCTTGGCGAAATCAAATAATATTTAATATAAGGGAGGATATTTTAAATGTTTGACAAATTTTCCACATTTATGGATGAGAAATTGTCTACACCAATGGCGAAGTTGGCTGAACAACGCCATTTAAGAGCAATTCGTGATGGTATCATCGCAACATTACCGCTGATCATTGTTTCATCAATGTTCATGGTAATTGCCTTTTTACCTAACTCAATGCCTGCAGATTGGGGCATCACGCAATTTATAGCTGCTAATCAAACCAAGATTTTGTTGCCTTATCGTGTATCAATGTATATCATGACATTATATGCTGTGTTTGGCATTGGTTATTCTTTAGCAAATTCTTATGATCTAGATGGCTTATCTGGTGGTATCTTAGCAGAATTAGGTTTCTTGCTAACGATCATTCCAGCATCTATCGGAGCTCCAAGTGAAGCTGTTGCTGCTTTAGCAGCAGAAAATGCTGATTTGGCAAATTATTTAGCTACTGTTCCTAGCGGTTTCGTATTACCGATGGGTAATTTAGGTTCAGCTGGTATGTTTATTGGTATCTTGGTTGCTTTCTTTGCTGTTGAAGTATATCGTTTTACCCAAAAGAGCGGATTCAAGATTTCAATGCCACCTCAAGTACCTTCTTCAGTTGCTAGATCATTTGAATCTTTAACACCTACCGCCATCGTTCTTATCGTAGTTGCAACGATCACGATGTTCTTGGGCATCAATGTTCATGCCATTGTTGGTAATATTGTTTCACCATTGATCAAGGCTACAGATACTTTGCCATCAGTGTTAGTGCTGATCTTCTTGGTTACATTCTTCTGGTCATTTGGTATCCATGGCGTTTCGATCGTTGGATCATTGGCTAGACCATTATGGCTAGTATTGCTAGAAGAAAATACAACAGCTTTTGCAGCTGGTGCAGCTGTAACAAATATCGCTGCTGAACCTTTCTATCAATGGTTCATTTGGATCGGCGGATCTGGAGCTACTTTAGCTTTAGCATTATTGTTTGCATTTAGAGCTAAATCTGCATATGGAAAAGCTTTAGGTAAGACTTCGCTGGTACCATCGATATTTAATATCAATGAACCTATGATCTTTGGTGCTCCTATCGTGTTGAATCCAATGTTGATCATTCCATTCATCATTGCGCCAATGGTAAATGGTATCATCGCTTATTTATTAACTAGCGCAGGAATGGTAAATGCGGTCGTAGCTAGTGCTCCTTGGACGCTTCCTGGTCCAATCGGTGCTTTCTTAGCTTGTGGAAATGACTGGCGAGCTGCTTTGTTAAATATTGCTTTGATCTTATTAGATATCGTTATCTACTACCCATTCTTTAGAATGTATGATGCTAATCTGCTTGCAGATGAGCAAGAAGAAGCTTAAACTATATTAAAATAATGCCTTGTTTCAAACAAGGCATTTTCAAAAGAAAGAAGGTTAAAATATGAGAAGATTAGGAATTTCGATCTATCCTGAAAAATCTGATAAAGCAACGATCTTAAACTATATCGATAATGCTGCAGCGGCAGGATTTTCAAGGATATTCTCTTGTTTGTTATCGGTAGAAAAAAGTAAGGATGAAATCAAGCAAGATTTTACAGAAATTAATGCATATGCTAAAAATAAAGGGTTTGAGATCATCGTTGATGTATCTCCTAGAGTATTTGAACAATTAGGTATCAGTTATAAAGATCTATCTTTCTTCCATGAAATCAAAGCTGATGGCTTACGCTTAGATGCTGGTTTTAGCGGAAATGAAGAAGCTTTGATGACTTTTAATCCTTATGGCTTGATCATCGAAATTAATATGAGCAACAATGTTCATACGATCGATACGATCATGGATTATCAGCCAAACCGTTATAAATTATATGGCTGTCATAATTTTTATCCTCATGGATACAGCGGCTTAAAATTAGATTTTTTCCAAGAATGTACAAAACGCTTTAGCCAGCATGGCATAAGAACGGCAGCGTTCGTTACTAGTCAAAATAACGATACATTTGGATCATGGCCGGTCACAGAAGGATTGCCAACCTTGGAAATGCATCGTCATTTACCGCTTGATGTACAGATAAAACATATGATAGCTCTAGATAATATCGATGATATCATTATTTCAAACTGTTATCCAAGTGCTGAAGAATTGCAAAAAGTAGCAGATCTTGATCTTTCGTTGGTTACTTTTGATGTAACGTTGGTTGATGATGTACCAGAAATTGAACAAAAGATCCTTTTTGAAGAACTGCATTTTAATCGCGGCGATCAAAATGCAAATATGCTGCGTTCTACGCAAAGCAGAGTTAAATATAAAGGTCATAATTTTGCTTTATTCAACGCTCCAGAAATTATCCATCGCGGAGACGTTATCATTGAAAGTAGTGAATATGGTCATTATGCTGGTGAATTGCAAATTGCTTTGCACGATATGAAGAATTCTGGGATGACCAATGTCGTTGGCAAGATAAATCCTAATGAGCTATTTATTTTAGATGCCATTAAACCATGGCAGAAATTTAGATTAAGAAAGGCAAGATAAAATGAAATATTATATTGGTATCGATGGCGGCGGTACTAAAACAGCGTTTGTTTGTTATGATGAAGCGAATAATTTGGTAGCTAGCTGTGTAAGACCGAGCTGCCATATATTACAAGTAGATGATGAAAAAGCTGTATCTATCCTACGCTCAGGAATAGAAGAATTGTTAGATCTTGCAAAGATAAAAGGTGAAGCATATATTTGTGCAGGTTTAGCAGGCTATGGTAAAAATATCAGCTTACGGCAAAGAATCGAAAATAATGCCCATTGCGCATTTAAAGGACATCCTTATATCTTGCGCAATGATGGAGAGATTGCGTTGGCAGGTGCGTTAGATGGTGATGATGGAATATTAGTGATAGCTGGTACTGGCTCGATTGCCATTGCATCAAAGGGTGATATTGCTTATCGCTGTGGTGGCTGGGGGTATATGATCGGAGATGAGGGAAGCGCATATTGGATTGCTAAAAAACTATTATCTGCATATACCAGGCAATGCGATAACCGTCAGCCCAAGAGCTTATTATATGCTTATCTTTATGAAAAATGGCAATTTCATGATGATTATGATGTTATTCCATTTGTGGCTGATAAATTGCAAAACAAACGCGATGCGATTGCTGGTTTAGCAGTTTGTGCTTATGAACTGGCAATGATGAATGATCCGGAGGCTTTGCATATTTATGAAGAAGCTGCGTTGGCTTTGGCACAGCTAGTAAATGCTTTGGCTATTAATTTTCCTGGTAAGGTCAAAGCAAGTTATGCTGGCGGTGTATGGCATGCCAAAGATATATTAATGCCAATGATAAAAAAACATTTAGTTGAAAATATAGAATTTATCGATCCTCATAGATTGCCAGTAGATGGTGCTAGTTTATTAGCAAAACATTATTTTTCACAAAATCGTAAAAAATAATTTCAAATTTTCTTAAAAAATAGTATCCTATATATATCAGGAAGCATGAGGTAGTTAATAATGAGCTGTATATATAAGATCAAAGAAGCGTTAAATTCTTTTACTTCGACCGAAAAAGCCATTGCTGATTATGTCTTGGAGCATCGTAGCGAAACCATTGAAAAAAGTGCTCAGGAACTAGGAGCGATAACAAAAACTTCAGCGGCAGCATGGATAAGATTTGCTCAAAAGCTGGGGTATAAAGGCTTGACCGCCATGAAGGTCGATATTGCGAAAGGTTCGCAGGAGGAAGATGAACTATTCAGCGTGATAATTGAAGAGAATGATTCATTGGATACGATGGTCAAAAAAGTTTATCAGATGTCTTTACAGCATATTGATAAAACATATAAGCTTTTAAATAATGAAAGTTTACAAAGCGCCATTAATTATTGTATCCAGGCTAGAAGGGTCTTTTTAGTAGGTATCGGTGGTAGCGGCATCGTGTGTACAGATTTGATGCATAAGCTTACCAGGATCAATAAAGAGGTAATTTATCATGAAGATCCTCATATCTTGCTAGCAAGGATCGCCCATATCCAAAAGGAAGATGTGTTGATTGCGATAAGTTACAGTGGGGAAACTGCATTGGTTAATTCTTCAGTTGAGTATGCGAAGAAAAATGAAGCGCCAGTAATTGCAATTACGCAATATAATATCCGTAGTACCTTGGCAAATTTGGCAAATGTTAAACTTTATACGCCAATTGTTGAAAAGGAGCTGCGTTTAGGAGCTATTGCTTCGCGAAATTCAGCTTTGAGCCTGACTGATCTTATATATTATGGCGTAGCTAAGGTAGATTTTGCCAAGACCAAAGAAGATCTGATCAAAACAAGAAATTTGATACATGAAATGGATACCAAATAGGTATCCTTTATTTTAGGAGGTAAATATGTTAGCAGTTGGATTAATGTCTGGAACATCATTGGATGGCATCGATGCTGTCCTATGTGATATAGAAGGTTATTCGGTCAATACCAAGATCAAACAATTGGCTTTCATGACCATGGAAATTCCAGAAGACATCAAACAAAAGATCAAGCGTTGTTGTGCAAATGAAGCAAATGTCGCAGATGTTTGTTCTTTGAATTTTGAATTTGGAGAATTATTGGCACAAGCTGTAAAAAAAGTATGTGCCATTAAAAACGTATCGACCAATGAACTAGCTTTTGTTGCTAGTCATGGACAAACGATCTATCATTTACCAAAAGCAGATAAAGGGCATGTTGCTAGTACATTGCAGATAGGTGAAGGTGCCATCATTGCTCAGCGCTGTCATTGTTTGGTAATTAATAATTTTAGAGTTAAAGATATGGCGGCAGGAGGCGAAGGAGCTCCGTTGGTTCCGTTTAGCGAATATATACTTTATCGCAATGGTGATCATGCGATTGCTTTGCAAAATATCGGTGGGATTGGTAATGTAACCGTAATTAGTCCTAATGCAGATATCGATGAGGTATTTGCTTTTGATACTGGTCCTGGAAATATGATGATCGATGAAGCGATGCAATTGCTTTATGGAGAAAAATTTGATGATAATGGTCAGACAGCAGCTAAGGGCAAGATCATCGTAAAGCTGCAAGAAGAATTAGCTAGACATCCATATATAACGATGATGCCACCAAAAACAACAGGCAGAGAAGTGTTTGGAGCATTTATGGTCAAAGACATTTTGAACCGTTATCATGACGAGGCCAAAGAGGATATCATCGCTACTTTCACTTGGTTTACCGCTTATAGCATTGCTAAAAACTATCAGCTGTTCATATTGCCAAAGCACAATATCAAAGAACTTATCTTAGGAGGCGGAGGAGCTCATAATGATACCTTAAAAGCAATGCTTCAGCAACAATTGCCTGATATCAAGGTGTTGACCCAGGAGGATAAGGGGTATTCAAGTGACGCTAAAGAAGCAATTGCTTTTGTGATCTTAGGCAATGAAACTTTGCATAAGCAGTTTTCTAATGTGCCAACAGCCACCGGAGCTAAATGTAAAGTTATCTTAGGCAATATCATTTACCCTGATTAAATAATATTTTGTTAAAAAAGCGTAAAGATATGCATTATAATATAAACGATGATAATGCGAGGTAAAAACATATGAGAAAAAAAGATCGCAATGTGATAGTGTCGATAATTGCTTCGTGCTTGCTGATCATATTTGCATTCATGATATATTGGAGCACGATCCTTGTTCGTAATAAGATCTTATATAATGCTGATAGCATGGGAACATATTTGGTCCAAAGCTATGCTACAGAGGAAACCAATATCCTGAACATGCATAAGATCTTTTTAAAGCTGGGCTCGACCTATATCAATGAATACAAGGAACAAGGAGCAAGTATGGAAGAAATGCATCAGTGGATGCAAAAGTATGCTGAAAATGTTGCGCAAACGATCGGTTATGATATAGTTGATCCCTATGCGGTCATCGATGGTCAGATCGTAGCCGCCTATCCATGGGAAGGTGACAGTGATTATGATTATGCCAATACTAGCTGGTATCAAAATGCCATGGAAGCTGATGGCAAGATCATTACGACCGATCTACACACGGATGCGATTACTGGTAAGAAACTGATAACGTTGGCAATGAAATTAAATGATGATGGAGATGTCTTAGCTTTTGATATTTTTAATGATAATTTTCATGCTAAAAAAGAGCGAGAATCAATGCCGGATGAATCATCTTTCTTCTTATACGATGCTAGTGGCAACCTGATGTATTATAACAGCACCTTAGATAATGATGATTATCATCAGTTTATCGATCAGCTATATGAAGATGTAAAAAAAGGGATATATGATCCATACGATTCTTTCTTCGTTGATACCAATGGCAATAAGCGTGGCGTATATTATGCTATATTAAGCAATGGTTGGATAGCGGTGATAACCATTCCTACCAATCAGCTATTACATGGTGATATGGACTCAGTGATGTATCTGTTGGTAGGAATGTCGGCAGTCTTGCTGATTGGCTTGGTAATCTTGATAGTTTACAATGTGTTTAAAGATCGAAAGAATCGTTATGTCAATGAAACCTTAAAGATCTTAGGCAATACTTATTATGCGATATATCGTATCAATTATGAAAATGCAACTTACCAAGCGATCAAATCAAATGAAGATATGGCTGATCTAATAACAACGAAAGGGCATTATGAAGATTTGATCAAAGCAATCAAGCTTAAGGTTGAAGAAAGAACCTATGAAGAATTTGAACGTAGTTTTTCCTTGCAAAATATCAGAAGCTTGATCGATAAGAAAGTTTATGAATTTGGCGGTGATTTCCAACGTAAGTTTGATGATGGATACCATTGGGTTAGCATTCATATCATTTATAGTCAGCAGCTAGGTATCAATGAAGTGCTTATGTGCTTTAAAAACGTAGATACCGAAAAGCGTAAGCAGTTGGATCAATATCGTATCATGGAAAATGCTTTGGAGATTTCAAAACAAGCTACAAATAAAAAGAATATATTTTTCAGCAATGTTTCCCATGATATGCGTACACCACTTAATGCCATCATTGGTTTGTCAAAATTAGCTATGGAAAATAAAGATGATTCGAATAAAGTAATGGATTATCTGCAGAAAATATCTCGTTCAGGAGACCAATTGTTAAATTTGATCAATGATATCTTAGATATTTCTAAAATGGAGCAGGGTGGCAAAAATGCTTTGAATTATAAGATGATCAATCTAGATGAATGTATCAATGAAAATGTTAGCGTTTTTGCCGATACATGCAAAGAAGCACATAAGCATCTGGAGTATCATTGTAATGCTAAAGATCTAAACGTATATGCTGATGATTTCCGTTTGAAGCAGGTTTTGAATAATCTGATCAGCAATGCCATCAAATACAGCTTGGAAAATGCTACGATCAAGGTGACGTTAAATCAGATCGAACAAAACAGCAATATCGGCAAGTATCAGATCATCGTTGAAGATAATGGCATTGGCATGACCAAGGAATTTTTAAATATCATCTTTGAACCGTTTGCCCAAGAGACGATGTTTAGACCTACTAATGTAACAGGTACAGGCTTAGGAATGTCGATCGTCAAAGGAATCGTGCAGCAGATGAGCGGAGAAATCGTGGTTGAAAGCGAAGTAGGCAAAGGCTCAAAATTCACGGTTACCTTACCGTTAGAAATCGTCAATAATTATC
>CASGCC010000045.1 GCA_949299585.1 uncultured Bacillota bacterium
TCAATGGCTGCATGTTGCTCTTTTAACTTTGATAAATCAGTTAAATATCGGGCCATTAGGCTTAAAAGGGAAAACAACAGCTTTAAAAGTACAGATCGAGCATTACCCAACGCATATCGCTGCTTTACCAGTTGCCGTAAATATTTGTTGTCATGTATCAAGACATAAGAAGGTGGTGATCTAGAATGAAGATCAATGTGAACACGGAGCAAGAACGTTTTGAACAATTACATGCTGGTGATCTGGTTTATTTGAGCGGTGAAGTATACACTGCAAGGGATGCCGCCCATAAACGTTTAAGCAAAATGATCGAAAATAATGAAAATTTACCGTTTGAACTGGAAAAAAATGGTATTTACTACGTGGGACCGACGCCCTCACGCCCAGGTCAGATATATGGCAGCGCAGGGCCAACGACAAGTACCAGGATGGATGTATATACGCCAGCCTTGCTTGATAAAGGTATTAAATTCATGATCGGCAAAGGAAGGCGTGATGAAAAAGTTAAACAAGCTATCGTGCGTAATAAAGCGATATATTTTATTGCTGCTGGCGGAGCAGGAGCTTTATATGCTAGCTGTGTGAAAAAAGTTGAACCTATTGCCTTTGCTGATTTATTAAGTGAAGCGATCAATAAGCTAACGATCGAAGATTTTCCGGTCTTCGTAGGGATCGATTGTCAGGGAAATGATATATATGAGGAGGAAAACTAATGGATGTCTATGAAAAAGCATTAGCGTTGCATAAGCAGCATCGTGGAAAATTATCAATCGAAGGAAAGGTACCATGTGAAAATAAAGAAGATCTAACTTACGCCTACACGCCAGGGGTTGCAAGACCTTGTTTAGAAATTGCCAAAGATGAAGAAAATTCGTTTGTTTATACCAATCGTGGCAATCTAGTTGGCGTGATCACAGATGGCAGTGCGGTATTGGGCTTGGGTAATATTGGCGCTAGCGCTGCTTTGCCGGTAATGGAAGGCAAAGCATTATTATTTAAAAAATTTGCCGATATCGATGCTTTTCCTATCTGCCTAAAAACCCAAGATCCGCAAGAGATCATCAATATCTGTAAAAATTTAGAACCATGCCTTGGCGGGATCAATTTGGAAGATATCAGTGCTCCGCGCTGCGTCGAAATCGAAAAGACCTTGATCAAAGAAATGAATATTCCGGTCTTTCATGATGATCAGCATGGTACAGCGATCGTAGTTTTAGCAGCCTTGATCAATTGCGTAAGGCTGATGAAAAAACCATGTGCAGAATATAAGATCGTGGTAAGTGGTACAGGAGCAGCTGGAAGTTCGATCATAAAGATGCTATATAATTATGGTTTTACCAATATCCTTGCTTTCGATGTCAAAGGATGTTTGAATCGTGATGATCAAGATGGATATGATGAACTAAAAAAAGAATTATTAAATTATGTCAACTTAGATAATAAAAAATATGCTAGCTTAGCAGAAGGGCTAATAGGCGCGGATGTTTTTATTGGCGTTAGTGCGCC
The DNA here is from genome assembly GCA_949299585.1 of uncultured Bacillota bacterium. Classification (GTDB taxonomy): domain Bacteria; phylum Bacillota_I; class Bacilli_A; order Erysipelotrichales; family Erysipelotrichaceae; genus JALEVB01. The sequence goes on from CASGCC010000045.1 coordinate 1,507, forward strand.
TAATTTGGTAACTAGTGAGATGGTCAAAACAATGAATGATAAGCCTATCATCTTTGCAATGGCAAATCCCACCCCAGAAATCAGTTATGATGATGCTAAAAAAGGCGGAGCATATATCATTGGCACTGGCCGAAGCGATTATCCAAATCAGATCAATAATCTATTGGCTTTTCCTGGCATTTTTCGCGGTGCGCTAGATGCTAAGGCTACAAAGATAACAGAAGAGCAAAAAGTGGCAGCTAGCAAAGCAATTGCCAGTTTGATCGCCGATGAGGAACTAAATCCAGAATATATCATACCATCACCTTTTGATGCCAGAGTAGTTCCATCAGTAAGCGCCGCAGTTAAAGCGTCTTGTATCTTGGAAGGCAATGTTCGTAAATGAAGATCATAAAAAAAATAATATGTTTGGCCTTGCTTTTAGGACTTAGCGGTTGCATGAAGGTTCGTTGGGATTATCAGATCGACCGTCAAGGAAATGTTGATGGCTCTGTGGATGTATTGGTGCTGGCAACTTTGCTTGATGGCTATCAAGAAGAAGTCGATCTTCCTGAAGGCAGCACCATCATTACCGAAGGCGATTATCAAGGCTATAATATTCCTCTTGATCAACAACAAAAAGACCAATTGGCAACTTATATAACCATTGAAGACAATGTGCTGACCTTTAAGATGCCAAATAATGAAAATAAGCAGTTTTTAACTAATATCATCAGCGGGATCGCAAACATGCCTAACATGTCGGATGAGGAAATCATCGATCAAGGATTTGAAATTAGCGTAGATTTTACGGTGCCGGGCAAGATCAAAGAAAACAATGCTACTGCGATCGTTGATGGAAAGCTTCATTATGATCTTTTAGCTTTTAATGATGATGAACTTTATTTCACATGTGAGCTAGGGATGGATCCCATGATCATCTATGTTTTAGCGGGAATTGGCATCGTTGGCTGTTGCTGTTTGATCGTTTGGGTGAGCTATTATTATCGTAAAAAGAAAAACAATCGTAACGCTTAGGCGAAACGATTGTTTTTTTTAGCTAAAATATACCAATGGTTCATCAGGCTCATGATAAAAGCGAGCTTTGCTAGCATATAATACCAAGGTCTTTTCTTCTTTGCTTAGATCTAGGCATTTAAATTCTCCTTCGATTTCTAACCAGTCATTTAATTTCATTTCTGCAACTTTTACGCCTGTTACGGTGAAGGTCAAGCTTTGCAGATCATTGCCGCAGCAAACCATGGCTTTACGGCCCATGATGAATGATTGATGATAGTTTGGAATGGTTTCAAGAAACATTCCACGGATCCGAACTTTTTTTTGATCGTATTTTTCTGGATTCTCTAAGGCATCCATATACCATATGCCATAGTCATCATCGCTGATGTCGATGATATCAGCGTGGATATCAAAAGGCAGTTCTTCTTTTTTTAGTTCAATTTGTTCGCCATAGTTTCCTTCATAAGCAATGAAGGCTTTTTTATTAACGGCTTTGATCGATCCGCGCAAAGCATTCTTAGAAGTATCAAAGGTGCAGCGGTTAAAAATTATAAGATCGCTATATCGAATTTGTTCATACATGTATGAACGCATATTGTTCATATAACTGGTAAATGTGGTAGCGTCGATAGTGGTAATGATCTGGACGATAGGAAAGATATCATCTAATTCTTTGGTAACAAGCTCAGTGATGGTTTCCATACCGTTGCATTCGATGAAGATCTGGGTTGGTCGGTACATGGCTGACAGCTCTTTTAATTTTTCGTTGGTCAGATATACGCTAGAATCAAGATATTCAATTTGGGCATTATATAGATCAAGATATTTTTGGGTATATTCTTCTTCACCTTGTTCTAGACAAATGATCAAGGTTGTTGGATCATCGCTATTAAAGGTTGGATCTTCTAAGGTATCTTTGATCAAGGTTGTTTTGCCACTATCTAAAAAACCGGTAAATAGATAAATAGGGATCTCGTTCATAGCTTGAATAATTCCTTGATCTGTTGTTTATCGATATGTGATCCAATGACGCTGATCAAACCGGTATAGTTAGGCTGACCATCACGAATATCGATATCATGGCTTACATAGTCAAAGAATAACCAACCATTTTCACTATTGACGATACCTTTAGCTCTTAAGATATTATCGTCAAGTTGCTCAAGGATGGCATGAAGTTCTTCTTTGGTATATTTGCGGATCGTTTCAAAGCCGATGGATGTAAATACTTCATCCGCATGATGATGACCATGATGGCAGCATTCATGATCGTGTTCGTGTTCATGATCATGATGGCAGCATTCATGATCGTGTTCGTGCTCGTGATCATGATGACAGCATTCATGATCGTGTTCGTGCTCGTGATCATGATGACAGCATTCATGATCGTGTTCATGGTCGTGATGACAACCGCATTGACATTCATGTTCATCCTGGAAAAGATCGACATTTTGTTCCATGACCGTTAAGATCGTTCTAGCAGTTAGATTATCCCAGGCGGTAGTAACGATCCTAGCTTGCGGGTTGATATCTTTGATGATCTGATATGCTTCGCGTAATTTTTCTTCGCTGATCTGTTGGGTCTTGCTCATGATGATACATTGTGCACTAGCAATTTGATCGTTAAAGAATTCTTGGAAATTACGAGCATAGATCTTACATTTTTTGGCATCTACGATCGTGCATAATGCGTTGATCGTTGCTTTTTCAACGGTTTTTACCGCTTTGATGACATCAGATAGCTTGCCTACGCCACTTGGTTCGATGATGATGCGTTGGGGATCATAAGTTTCGATAACTTGTTGCAGTGCTGCTTCAAAATCGCCTTGTAGCGAGCAACAGATACATCCTGCATTGATTTCTTTGATGGCAACAGCGGTTTCCTTTAAAAAATCGCCATCGATCCCAATTTTGCCAAACTCATTTTCTATCAATACTACTTTTTCATCTTGTAAAGCTTCATTTAATAATTTTTTAATCAAGGTCGTTTTGCCAGCTCCTAAAAAGCCAGAAATAATATCAATTTTTGTCATATGTTAACCTCCGTTTACTTTTAAATTATACTCCGTTTTATTTTTTTTGGTATATTTAAGCTTTTTAATTTAAAATAGTTTATAATTAAATAGCTTTGATCAGGAAAAAGACTTCGGCTTTTATCCTAGTTAAGATCAAGCATCTTTATGTATTCAAACGTTGTATCTATCATGAACGACAGGGAGGAAAAATGAAAACAAAAAGATTTGTCTTATTAGCTTTTTTTATTGCTATTGAAGTTGTATTAGCGAATACGCCATTAGGTTTTGTACCAATAGGAGCCTTGCGGGCAACGACCTTGCATATCCCCGTGATACTTGCTGGGATATTGATGGGAAAAAAAGAAGGTATGATCTTAGGCTTTGTGTTTGGTTTGTGTAGCTTTGTTTCAGCTACCTTTACCCCCACGATAACGTCATTTGTTTTTACGCCTTTTTATGGACCAGGGAATGTGTTTAGCTTATTGATATGTTTTGGACCAAGGATATTATTGGGATATCTTAGCGGTGCATTAAAAGATCGTGGGCTGCCTAATATGATGATCGCCGCTATGATGACGATGATCCATACGATCTTGGTATTAAGCTTTATCTATATCTTTTTTGGTAAGGCTTATGCAGATGTTTTGCAGACGCAGGGGCTATTATGGCTTTTGCTAAGCGTGGTATTGACCAATGGCATATGTGAAGCAATTATTGCTAGCTTGATGATAGGAATATTATTCAAACCGTTAGATAAGATGATGATAAGGAGTGGTTTTGATGAGTAAATGCATAGTTATAGGGGTAACCGGAGGGATCGCTGCCTATAAAGCGTGTGAAGTAGTAAGTGCTTTACGCAAAAAAGGGCATGAGGTCCACGTCATAATGACAAAAAATGCAACTGAATTTGTTTCACCATTAACTTTTGAAACTTTAAGTGCCAATCGGGTGAGCGTTGATACTTTTGATCGTAATTTTGAATATAATGTTCAGCATGTATCGTTGGCACATAAAGCAGATATTTTTGCCATCGTACCTTGCAGCGCAAATGTGCTTGCCAAAGTAGCTCATGGCTTGGCGGATGATATGCTTACGACGACATTTTTGGCTTGTGATTGTCAAAAGTTAATATGTCCAGCAATGAACACCAAGATGCTGGAAAATCCGATCACGCAAGAAAATCTTAAAAAATGTCATGAATATGGCATGGAGATATTAGCTAGCGGTGATGGCTTCTTAGCGTGCGGAGATATTGGCAAGGGGCGTTTGGCCAATGTTGAGGTCATCGTTGATGCAATCGAGATGTTGGCAGCCAAAAAACCATGCCAGCACAAAAAGATCTTGATATCTAGCGGTGCAACCAAAGAATATCTTGATCCGATCCGCTATATCACTAATCCTTCTAGTGGCAAGACCGGAAGACAGTGGGCTAAGATTGCCTATAACCTTGGATATGATGTTACCTTAGTAACCGGTGAAACATCTTTTGAAGATCTTCCTTTTATCAAGACCATCAAGATAACAAATGCCAAACAGATGTTTATGGAGATCCAAGCACGCTACTTAGAACAGGATATCATCGTCATGAGTGCAGCTGTGGCAGATTTTACTTGCAGCAAAGCAGAAAATAAGATAAAGAAAGATGGCAAAGCTCTTGATCTTCATTTAGAGCCAACACAGGACATCTTGAAATATCTTGGGGAAAATAAACGTCCAGGTCAAATTTTGATCGGATATGCCATGGAGACCAAAGATCTGATGGTTAACGCTCAAAAAAAGCTGATCAAGAAAAACTGCGACTATATCATCGCCAATACGATAAGCGATGAAAATAAAGGCTTTAAAGCTGATGATAATGAAGTAATCATCATCAGCAAGGAAAATGTGGAAAAATTACCAAAAATGAGCAAAGAAAAGATCGCACAGCTCGTATTGGAAAAATGTGAGAGGGAAAAAAGATGTTATTAGCTATCGATGTAGGCAATACCCATATTTGCATGGGGATATTAGATGATAAGAAGATATTAGGCAATTTTAGATTGACGACCAAAACTCCGCGAACATCTGATGAATATGGCATATGCATCAGTATCTTATTGGATCAAAGCAAGATCCAGAAAGAAGATATTACGGATGTCATCATTTCTAGCGTTGTACCAAAGATCATGTATTCATTAACCAATTGCATTCGTAAATATCTAAATAAAGAACCAATCGTTATCGGCCCAGGAATCAAGACCGGCATCAAGATCCATCATGATAATCCCAAAGAAGTTGGCGCTGATCGGATCGTTAATGTTGCTTATGCTCATCATGCGTTAAAAAGATCATGTATCGTTATTGATTTTGGTACAGCGACAACTTTTGATTATGTCAGTGCTGATGGTGATTTTAAATATACGGTCATCAGTCCGGGCTTGGAGATCGGGGCTCAAGCATTATATGGTCAAACTGCAAAACTGCCAGAAATTGAGATCAAAAAACCAGCAAGCATCTTGGCTACCAACACGATCGATGGCATGCAAGCTGGTGTCGTATATGGATATATCGGACATGTCGAATATATCATCAAGCAATTGAAGCAAGAGATCCATGACGAAAATATATATGTTATTGCCACAGGAGGATTAGGAAGGGTTATTTATAAAGCAACGGACATGATCGATGAATTCGATCCAGATATCGCGTTTAAAGGAATGAAGATCCTTTATGATAAAAATAGGTAATGAAGATGAAACAAAATGACAGAATGACAAATGGCAAGCTATATCATTATCCTCATCTTGATCTGACCAAGACCAATCAAAATCGCGAAAAGATGTGGCAATTTAATCACAGCAGTCATAACGGAGATATGAAGCTTTTAGAAGATACGATAAAAAAAGGTAATAATGTAATGATCATTCCGCCTTTGTATTTTGATCATGGCTTTAATATCGAAATTGGTGATAATTTTTTTGCTAATACCAATCTAACTATTTTAGATGGTGCTAAGGTGCATTTTGGCAATAATGTGTTTATTGGGCCAAATTGCGCGTTTTATACTGCTTCTCACCCCATTGATGCAACGATACGTAACATGAATCTAGAATATGCTTTACCGATAACCGTAGGTGATGATGTGTGGTTTGGTGGTAATGTATGTGTGCTTCCAGGAGTTACGATCGGTTCTAATGTAGTAATCGGCACGGGAAGCGTTGTTGTAAAGGATATTCCCAATGATTGTGTTGCGGCAGGAAATCCATGTCGGATAATTAGAAAAATAACAAAAGAAGATAGTGATCATTGGCAAAAAATGGCTCAGGAATATTTTGCCGATGAAGACAAGTAGGCTACATAAGAATGAAGAAAATAACGATAGGGATGCTAGCTCATGTTGATGCTGGCAAAACAACGCTGACGGAAAGTTTTTTATATCTAAGCAAGAAGATCCGCAACATGGGGCGAGTTGATAAGGGCAATACCTTTTTAGATTATGATAAGCAGGAAAGACAACGCGGTATTACGATCTTTAGCAAGCAAGTAGTTTTTAATTATGGTGATACGCAGTTTTTTTTGCTGGATACACCAGGACATGTTGATTTTTCTAGTGAAATGGAAAGAACCTTATCGGTATTAGATTATGGAATCATGATCATAAGTGCCTTAGATGGGGTTCAGTCCCATACCAAGACCATCTTTGAATTGCTTAAGCTTTATCATAAGCCCTGTTTTATATTTGTTAATAAGATGGATGTTGATTATGTAGATAAACATGGTCTGCTTAAAGATATCCAGCAGCAGCTTGATGTTAATTGCATCGATATGGAAGATGAAGAAAGCATTGCTTGCCATGATGAAAATTTGCTTTCTCGATATCTGGCAACAAATCAGCTTGATAAAGCTATGGTTGCTAGTAATATCGCTAAGCGTCGTCTGTTTCCGGTTTATTTTGGCAGTGCGCTAAAATTAACCAATGTCGAAAGATTTATGCAAGCATTATCAGAATATACGCTCATGCCGGATTATCCTGAAGAATTTAAAGCTCAGATATTTAAGATAAGTTATGAAGCAAATACCAAGCTGAGCCATATGAAAATTACCGGCGGCAGCCTAAGGGTTAAATCATATATCAATGATGAGAAGGTCGACCAGATCAGATTATATGATGGGGCTAAATATTCTTTATGCGAAGAAGCTTCATCGGGTAGCATCGTTGTCGTGAAGGGCTTAGAAAAAGTTTATGCCGGCATGGGCTTGGGTACACAAGCTGATCATAAGCTACAGCTATCTTCTTACATGCGTTATGAACTTATATTAGAAAAAGGATGCGATCCATATAATATCTATCGTATGCTGCAAAAGCTACAAGATGAGGATCCAAGCTTACAGTTGAGTTATGATCAAGGAAAGATCCATCTTTCATTGATGGGAGAAGTTCAGACAGAGGTCTTAACCAACATGATCAAAGAGCGTTTTGGGATCAATGTATCCTTTGGGGACGGTGAGATATCTTATGGGGAAACGATAACCAAAGCGGTCGAAGGAGTTGGACATTTTGAGCCGTTGCGTCATTATGCCGAGGTCCATCTGCTGCTTGAACCGATTGAAAAGGGCTTGGAGTTTGTAAATGCCGTAGGAAATAATGATGATATGCATTATCAAAATGTTATCATGAATCATTTGCAAAGCATGGAACTAAAGGGAATATTGACCAATAGTCCATTGATGAACATCCGGATCTCTCTTTTAGGTTTTAAAGCTCATCTCAAGCATAGTGAACCAAATGATTTTAAAGAAGCATGTCAAAGAGCGATTCGGCACGGGTTGATGCGAACCGACAATATCTTGTTGGAACCTTATTATGATTTTGTCATTACTAGTGCAAATGTTTATCTTAGCAAGATCTTATTTGAATTAGAACAGCGTAAGGCCCAGTTTGTAGTTAGTGCTCAAGGACATGATCATAGCATCATCAAAGGTGAAGGGAGCATGGCACATTTGCTGGATATGCCACGGGAATTATTAGCTTATACCAAAGGAACCGCTAAGATAAATCTTGATGTCAAAGGATATCGACCTTGTGATGAAACGGATAAAGTAGTTAGCATGTATGCGTATGATCCTGATCGTGATGCGCAAAATCCAAGTGGATCCATCTTCTGTAAACAAGGGGCAGGATTTTATGTTGATTATCAAGAAGTTGAAAAATACATGCATCTTCCTTATTTTTTTAGTCCAGTAAAAAAGCCGTTGCTGCCTGATGAAAATAAACATAAGATATCGGATGCAGAGCTGCAGCGGGTCTGGAACAATACCTATCGTTCTAGCGATAAAAGCATAAAAAATATAAAACAAAAAAATGATACTTTTGATGAATATCATGATATCAAAGCTAGTAAGCCACAATGCTTGCTAGTTGACGGTTATAATGTCATCTTTGGTTGGGATGATCTAAAGAAACTTGCTAAAGATAATCTAGATCTAGCTAGAAATCGTTTATTGGATCGTATGGCGGAGTATAAGGCATATCGCTATGATCTTTTGATCGTAGTTTTTGATGCTTATAAGTTAGATACAAATAAAGAAAGGACTTATGAGGATCATGATATCTTCGTTGTTTATACCAAAGGAAAACAGACTGCTGACACATATATTGAAAAAACGGTAGGAAATTTGAATAAAGATTATTTGGTTACGGTCGTAACTTCTGATAATTTAGAACAGCTTACCATCATGCAGCAAAAAGCTCATCGCATGTCAGTAAGAGAATTACAAAAGGATTATGCCTTGTTAAAAAGGATGTTGCATGAAAAACTGCAAAAAGAGCGAGCGGTATTTTATAATCATTCTTTAAAGGACATCATGAAATATCTTCAAGAAGACTAGGTTTTTATTGACTTTTTACAGGATAGTGTTATTATCTATTAGGAAACTTTAAGATAGTACGAGATGCTATAAAGGTTCAATATATTGACTAGATATTTTTAACCTATACATGCAACCGTGCTGTGTAGGTTTTTTTATCCTAGGAGGTATATTTAGATGAAAAGAATGAGCTTAGCTAAAAAAATGCTGATAGCGATGATCTTAGGCTTGCTATGTGGCATCCTATTTCTAATGCTTAGAGAAAACTTACTGGCAAATGGCAATAGCGAACTATGGAACACCATCAATAATTGGCTGTTTGCTGATATTACAGCTGCTGGTAATGAAAGTGCTGTTGGAATCGTTTATATCGTTGGACAGATCTTTGTTCGCTTATTGCAGGTCGTGATCGTGCCAATGGTGTTTTGCTCGATAGCTTTGGCAATCGCTAAGATGGATGATGCAAAAAAACTTGGAAGAATTACGACAAAAACTTTAGGTTATTTCTTTTTATCAAGTTTCTTAGCTTTGTTAGTTGCCGGTTTTGTTGGCTATGGTGTATATAAAGCTGGAATGTTTTCAGGGGTAAATGTCGCTAGTTTGGAAGCATCTAGCGGAGCTACAGGTGCTAATCCGTTAAAGGTCTTGTTAGAAGCATTTCCAATCAATATCACAGCTGCTTTTAGCAGTAATGGCAGCATCTTAGCAGTTGTTGTTTGTGCGGTAGGAATGGGCTTGGCAATGGGAACGATTCCGCAAAAAACCCAAACTATCAAGAAATTATTAGAAGAAATTAGCGAGATCGTTCAGGTAG
>CASGCC010000046.1 GCA_949299585.1 uncultured Bacillota bacterium
ATATATCGCATGACCAAAAATATCGATCATAAATAGCGCGATGCTCAAGAAAATATCATTATCATAATTGGTCAAGGTAATAAAGCCGCCAAGAAACCGCATCAGCAACATATTGCCAAATCCAAATAAGACCGCTAGCCAAAATAAATGATCGATCTTTTGGATCTTGATGAATTTTTTACATCCCTCAGCTAACAGATCATTCACAAAATATACGAACAAAACAATGCTCAAAGTATTGCAGATAACAAATAAAAGGTTATCGGTAAGCAAATTTCTGGCAGCTAATAATAGCACGCTAAATAACAAACCAATAACCTTCATATCTTTACCCCTTATCAAATACATCTATCTTTGCTATCATTTTACCGCAAATATCAACTTACGCCAATGTAAATAAATGTTAATTTTATATAGCTAATATACATCAGCAATGATCTTATCATAACTATCCGCCAGCTGCTTATCATCAAGCATGCCAAATTGATAATTTTTGATCTTGCCCTTAACTATCGAAAATACCAAAGGCCATTCAGTTATTTTGGGGATATCTTCTTTTAGATGATCCATAAAAAGCTTAGCTAATTGTTCTTGAGCTTGCTGATCAAAGGGATATTTTTCATTTTGTACATTTAAATAATAGATCGTAGCATGACTTTTAGTCGCACTATCATCTAAGAGCGCTACCGCTTGCTGACAGCTTTCAGATTGAGGATAGCCAACATAAACGATCAAAGATCGATCTTCCCTAATAGCTTTAAATAGTTCTTTATCAGCTATTCCTTTATAAATTGGCGAATTAGTTACTCCTTGATATAAGCTCATATCAACACTATAGGTCATGATTTGTGCATCGCTTGCCTGAGTGCACCCCCACAGAAGTCCTGCCAATAATAAAAACAATATCTTTCGCATGGCTGATCAAAAACCTCGCAGCTGCATGACATATTCTGGCAATAAAGCTAAATACCTTTCATTATGCTTATGTTGCAGAAAATCTAGCATCATCTCATATATGATCAAAGATCTTATTTCATCGCTAGCATTCGCAAAATCTGCTTTTAATAACTGAAAAAAATGTTCAACCTTTTTGATATTATCATTTTGTATGGCATGTATAAGCTTAAGCAAATATAATGCTTTTTTATCCTTGATATTTTCTAAAGCATCTTTGGTACTTTTTTTAGCAGAGATCAGATCATTATTCTTATACTCAATATAAATTTGATAGCATTTGCTATCATCATGCAGCGTTCCATATTGTTTGCTAAGATCGAGATAATTGCTGCAGCCTTTTAGATCTTGCTGATATAAACATAGTTCTGTTAGTTTTTCACAACAATACAATGCGATATTTTTAAATTGACCAGCTGCTTGTTTGATGATCGTAAGATATAACTTTTGAGCAGCTTTATATTGTTTAAGCTCAACCATACCATCTGCTTTATAGCCCTTTCCCTTTAAGGCTTGAACCATGATTCCTTGATCTAGAAAACTTTGAATGGCAGCATCATATAAAGATAATGCTGTTAGATAATCTTTTTCATATGCTTTGATCCTACCTTTTTGCAGCATCAGCATTGCTTTGATACATGGATCGACATTATGCAAAGAATATTTATCATAAGCTTTATAAAAAATTTCTTTGATCATCTTAAATTCCTGCGCTAAATCATATGCTTGCATCACGATCAGCACATATGCAAAGATCGCATTGTTATCATAAGCGGATAGATATCTTTCAGCATTATGCAAATATTTTTGAGCATTTTTAGCTTCATTCATCTGCAATTCATTCATAGCCAATAAAAGATCATTAAAGATAAAGCCTTTGGAATACATATATTTTTCCTGAGCCTTAGCAAAAACCGTCATCAGCGTATTAAAACGTTCACGATCATTCTTGATCAGCGCCATCAATGCTTCTATCATAAGCTCATATGCCGTTTCATAACAAATCATTCGCTCATCATAATCAACATGATAAAAAGCTAGCAGTTTATGAAAGATATCCTGCGTTAGATTTCTTCTTTCCGCTTCGACATCATACAAGAAAGATTGATGTACCTTGATCTGCTGCGCTAGATACTTTATGCTATGACCATGCATCAGTCTTAACTGTTGACAAAATAACATTTCAATCGCCGTTACGTTCATTGCCTCGCTAGTCTCCTTATTATTATATATTCTACAAAATTGAAGGTGTTTTGTATATAGAATATTTGGTCATAAAGTACCATATTTTTTATATCATTTTTTCTTAAATAACGATCTTCCTAGCTTTTTAGCAGCTACTTTTCATAAAATGTCTAGTAATTTGACAAAATATAAAATAAAACAGCAAAGCTATTATTAGCTTGCTGCTTTATCTATATTTTTTCACTTTAACTATATCATATTTGATATCTAGCACATATCTTAATAATAATGTTAAAAGGCTTAATCAGCTAAGGCTTGCTTGATCCATGGTTTATCGTTTAGATCTTCAAACATCTTAACTTCATATTTATGTTTATTGCGCTTTAACGTATTGATGATCTTAGTTTTTACCATTTCATCGCCTTCTCCGCTTAGGATAAAAGTATCGATTTGCTCATAGCTAAGACCCATCTCTTTTTCATCGGTTTGATCATCCCATAGATCAGCTGATGGTTTTTTATCAATGATAGCTTGTGGAACTCCCAATCTTTTCGCAATGATATATACCTGAGCCTTGCATATCGTCTTGATCGGATTAAAATCATTAGCGCCATCGCCCCATTTAGTAAAATAGCCCATAACTATTTCAGATAAATTACCGGTACCGATGACCAAGCGATTGGTTAGCTGCGCAGCATAATAAAGGTTGATCATCCGCATCCTTGGCAGCACATTGGCGCAAGCTAATTGTTTTTTGGTCATATCAGCTAATTCTTTTGGCAAGATCTCATTTGCTTGATCGATCAAGGCATTAGCGCTATTACTGATATCCAAGGTATATAACGGCACGTTAAATTTTTCGCAGCATTCTTTAGCATCATCCATACCTTTTACTCTTTGCTTAGAAGCATTTGCTTCATAAGGCATGGTAAAAGCGATCAAAGGCACCTTGGCATAATGACAAAGGGCCATGACCGTTGCACAATCGATACCTCCGCTCATGCCCAGCACAAAGCCATTGCTATGGCTGTTTTCATACACGCTTTTGATCTTGGCAGCTAATTCTTCGATATGTTCATCGACATGCTGCGCATATGTTTCTAATATCTCATTCATAATTTAATTCCTCTTTATGTTCATTGATGTAGGCTATTACTTTTTCATCTAGCAAATCTTTCACATCGCCTTGTTCATGCAAAAGCTTTCTTACTTTGGTCGCGCTGATATCGCTGATCTTTAAGGCATCGATAAAGATAAAACGATCATGATAAGGTTCATATAGTGGTGAAAGGCTGACATCCGCTTGTTCATTACCTCGCGGATATACCATTACCTTAAACCGTTTCAACAGTTCTTCCGCTTTATACCAAGTTGGAAAATCAAAATAATTATCCATGCCGATCAATAAAGCTAGATCTTGATGATCGCCACTAAGCGCCGACAAGGTCTCATAGGTCTTGGGCTGACGCTGTAATTTTTGCGCCAAGCTCAACTCGATATCGCTAACGATCATATCTTTCTTACAAACTAGCTCAAGCATCTTAAGACGATGATGACCATCGGTATTTAAGCTAGCTTTAGCATACAGATCTGAAACCGGCACAAAGATGATCTTTTCTACCTCAGGTATCTTTAAGATCTCTTTAGCGACCATCAAATGAGCCTTCGTCACCGGATTAAAGCTGCCAATAAAAACAACTTCCATCAATTTTTGCCCTCATAATTCTTTAGCATCTCACATTTGACATCATATAGCTTGCGAGTAAGATCGACATAATGCTTATGCGGATAAGAAAAACGTTTTTCTTCATCCCATACCTTAGCTAAATTAGCTTTGACATCATCCTGGATCTGCTGCAAGCTTGGCAATTCGTAGACCAATTTACCATCCTTGATAAATTGCTGCTGCAATCTTTCAGCGCTCCAGTTGCTATTGATTTTGATATGCTTATATGGCTTATTTTCATCAACCAGATCCAAGGTATGGATATCGATCTTCTCATCATGCAAAGCCAAAAAGTCAAACATGCCCATACCATTTTCATCATATACACGATAGGTCCATTTAAAACCTGGATTGGTGATCTTTTCAGTATTTTCACTGATCTTGATCTTTGGTAGATAAGCATTGTCTTGTTTCTTGGCAACGATCTTATATACGCCACCAAATACCGGTTCACTGCTGCTGGTGATCATCCTTTCACCAATGCCAAAGCTATCGATCATAGCCCCTTGCTCAAACAAAGATTCCAATAAATATTCATCAATGCTATTGGAAACCACGATCTTGGTATCTTCTAACCCGGCATCATCAAGCATCGTTCTTACTTTTTTCGACAAATAGGCTAGATCACCGCTATCTAAGCGCACTCCTTGTAATTTATGACCAAGCGGCGCCAATATTTCTTTGGCTACCCTGATGGCATTAGGAACACCGCTGCTGATAACATCATAAGTATCTACCAACAAGACACAATTGTTCGGATATATCGTCGCATAAGCTTTAAAAGCTTCATATTCATTATCAAAATATTGAACCCATGAATGAGCCATCGTACCTACGGTTGGTACGTTGAACATTTGATCAGCTATGACCGTAGCGGTTGAGCCAACGCCTCCGATATAGCAGGCTCTGGTACCATAAATAGCTCCATCATAGCCCTGAGCTCTTCTAGCTCCAAACTCCATGACAGCTCGCCCTTTAGCTGCTCTGACGATACGGTTAGCTTTGGTAGCGATCAAGCTTTGATGATTGATCGTCAGCAGAAGCATCGTTTCCACGATCTGCGCTTCGCAAAGCGGAGCTTCAATGGTCAAGATCGGGGTATTAGGATATACGATCGTTCCTTCTTTTACCCCATATACATTGCCGCTAAATCTTAATTCGCTTAAATAAGCTAAAAAATCTTCGCTAAAGATCTTTTTGGAACGCAGATAAGCAATATCATCTTGATTAAAATCTAGATTAAGCAAATAATCGATTGCCTGTTCCAGACCTGCAGCGATCACAAAGCCGCCATTATCGGGATTTTTACGATAAAACAGATCAAAAACGACCCATTCATCTTTTAAGCCCAGATTGAAATAACCATTAGCCATCGTTAATTCATAAAAATCCATCAGCATCGTTAGATTACGCATGATCATTCCTCCAATAATTTTTCTAGATAAGCAATTTCGATCCCAGCAACGCTCATCAGCTTGATGGCAGCTTCTTCATATTCCTTAGCTGGATGAAAAGGAGCATCATATGTCGCTATGGCATCTTTAACTGCTACCACTTTTTTAGGCTTATTAGCATCATTGCCATATATCTTTAAGGTCAATGCTAATTGAGCAACGCAGATATCCGTGCAGCATCCTACCAAGATATATTCATCACCATCCAGCAATCCCGCTTGTTCTAAGGCAAAGAAACCATTGGTAGAATTTTTTTGGATACATGCTTCAAAATTTGGCAAATCAAAAACATATCGTAATTCATCGATCGTTCTTGCTTCGCTGCTTCCTTTTAAGCAATGTGGCGGAAAGCTGGCAAACTCTGCACAATTTTCCTCATGACAATCCTCTAATACAATGATATCGTGATCCGTTTTTTGCGCTATCAATTTTTTGATATTATCCGTAATATCCATGATCTTTTCATCATGCAGCGCGCCTTCTTTCACAAAACCATTTACCATATCAACGATAACAATTTTTTTTGTGCTCATAATAAATACCTCGTGATCTTTTTAATAATTATAACGTAATTTAATATGATATTACATGTTAAAACTTATAAAAACATATAATCATTCAAATATTATAAAAAAGCTCTTTATCATGATAGATAAAAAGCTTAATTTATATTTAATCTAATTCCAAGGCTCCAGTATATAACTGATAGTATGTGCCATGTTCTTTGATCAGATCATCATGATCACCACGTTCAATGATCCTTCCTTGATCAAGAACCATGATGACATCACTATTTTGGATCGTTGATAAACGATGGGCAATGACAAATACCGTCCTGCCTTCCATTAGTTTATCCATACCATTTTGGACGATAGCTTCCGTACGAGTATCGATCGAAGAAGTAGCTTCATCTAGGATCAATACCGGCGGATCGCTTAAAGCAGCTCTAGCAATCGCTAATAACTGTCTTTGACCTTGTGATAAGCTAGCGCCATCACCGCTTAACATCGTATTATAGCCATCTGGCAAATGTTTGATAAAGTCATGAGCGTTAGCTAATTTAGCAGCTTTGATGCACTCTTCATCACTAGCATCCAAACGGCCATAACGGATATTATCCATGATCGTACCGGTAAATAAGTGCGTATCCTGCAAAACGATACCCAAAGAACGGCGCAGATCATCTTTCTTGATCAATTTTACATCGATACCATCATAAGTAATGCTACCTTTTTGGATATCATAGAAACGATTGATCAGATTGGTGATCGTAGTCTTACCAGCACCCGTAGCTCCGACAAAGGCAATCTTTTGACCTGGTTTTGCAAACATATTGATATCATGCAAGATGATACGATCATCATTATAACCAAAGTCAACATCATTGAAACGTACATCGCCCCGCAAACGAACATATTCGACATCACCATTTGGTCGTGGATGACGCCATGCCCACATGCCGGTACGATGATCAGCTTCGATCAATTTACCATCTTTTTCTTCCACATCAACCAAGGTAACATGTCCTTGATCGATCTCTGGTTCTTCATCCAATAATTCAAAGATACGATTTGCACCAGCCAAAGCCATGATAACGCTATTCAATTGCTGAGAGATCTGGTTAATTGGCATATTGAATGAACGGTTCAGCTGTAAGAATGCCGCTAAACCACCAATGGTCAAGCCTCCGCCAGGAATAATGGTCAAAAAGCCACCAGCAACAGCACATAATACATAGCTTAGATAACCTAAGTTACCTAAGATCGGCATCAAGATATTAGCATACATATTAGCTTTAAATGCGCTATCAAACAATTCATTATTGATTCGATCAAAATCTTCGATGCTTTGACGCTCATGCGTAAAGACCTTGATAACTTTTTGACCTGTCATCATTTCTTCGATGAAACCATTGGTCTTACCTAAGTTATTTTGCTGCATGATGAAATAATGTCCGCTCTTACGTACGACCAACTTAGTAACGGTCTGAACCACAAATACCATGATAACAACGATACAGGTCAATGGAATGCTGATCGTTAACATCGATACGAACACGCCAACGATCGTACAAGCCGAAACGATGACCTGCGGAATGCTTTGAGAGATCATTTGTCTTAAAGTATCAGTATCATTGGTATAAATGCTCATGATATCACCATGCGCATTGGTATCAAAATATTTGATCGGCAAGGTCTGCATATGTTCAAATAATGAATCACGCACTTCTTTCAATACGCCCTGCGTTACATAAGTTAAAATCTTATTATAACTAAAGGTACAAACTACGCCAACCAGATAGATCAAGGCCATTTGACACAGTGCCTGGATCAAAGGCAGGAAGTTAGGGTTATCTTGCCCGATCAATGGTTCGATATAAGTATCGATCAAGCTCTTGATGAACATGCTACCGGCAACATTAGCTAATGAACTAATGATGATAAAGATCAAAACAAAGAAACATTGTAGCTTATGCTTGGTAAAAACCAAAGCTAAGATCCTTTTTAATACGCGCTGTGGATCTTCTACCTTTGGTCCATGCTTAAATCCCCGCATCTTACTCACCTAAGTTGCCCCCTTTCTTTTGCATCCTTACGATGTCACGATATATTTCATTATTCTTTATTAATTCTTCACTTGTTCCCACTCCGTTGATCTTACCATCATCCAAAACGATGATCATATCAGCATCTTCAACCGAAGTAATACGCTGAGCAATGATGATCTTGGTAGTATTAGGAATTTCTTCTCTGAAGGCTTTTCTGATCAAAGCATCGGTCTTGGTATCAACTGCGCTTGTTGAATCATCAAGGATCAAGATCTTAGGTTTTTTCAGCAAAGCTCTGGCAATACATAAACGCTGTCTTTGACCACCTGAAACATTGGTACCACCTTGCTCGATAAAGGTATCATAACCTTTTTCAAATTTATTGATAAATTCATCAGCGCAAGCTAGCTTACATGCATGCTTGATCTCATCAAGCGTTGCATTTTCATCGCCCCAACGTAAATTTTCCGCGATCGTTCCAGAGAACAATACATTATTTTGCAGCACCATGCTCACTTGATTACGCAAAGTATCCAGATCATATTTACGCACATCGATGCCGCCAACCTTTACGCTGCCTTCTGTTACATCATATAAACGTGGGATCAGTGAAACAAAGGTACTTTTAGCGCTACCGGTACCACCAATGATTCCCACGGTCATGCCGCTTTCGATCTTGATATTGATATCGCTAAGATTATTTTCTTCACTGCTGCCACTGTACTTGAAGTTAACATGGTCAAATTCGATCGATCCATCCTTTACTTCCATGATTGGATCAACACCATTGGTAATCGTTGATTTTTCATTGATTACTTCACAGATACGCTTAGCACTTGCCAAAGACATTGATAACATAACAAAGATCATTGATATCATCATCAAGCTCATCAAGATATTCGTCGTATAGGTAAATAAGCTCATCAATTGCCCGGTCGATAAATCACCAACCACGATCATATTAGCTCCTAACCAGCTCAATAAGATGATACAGCTATACATCGTAAACTGCATTGCTGGTGAGTTAAACACCAAGATACCTTCAGCTTTCATGAATAGATCATATATTTCCTTTGAAGCTTTATGGAACTTATTGGTTTCAAACTTTTCCCTAACAAACGCTTTAACAACCCTGATGCCCGTAACATTTTCCTGAACTTCCGCATTCAGATTATCATATTTCTTAAAAGCTTTTTCAAAATAACCAAAAGTTATTTTGATGATGCTAAACAAGATGATAGCTAAGAAAAAGACAGCAGCTAAGAAAATAAGCGCCAATTCCCCATTGATCAAAAAAGCCATCGTCATTGCGCTTATCAGCATCAATGGTGCTCTAACACAGATACGAATGATCATTTGATAAGAGTTTTGAACGTTGGTTACATCCGTCATCATCCTGGTTACCAAACCTGCGGTAGAATATTTATCGATATTTTCAAATGAAAAATTTTGAATGTTATGATACATCGCCTCACGCAAATTACGCGCATATCCTGCTGAGGCATATGCTGAATACTTACCGCTCATCGCTCCAGCATATAAGCTGGTAAATGATGCTACTCCCATCAATACACCCCAAATAACGATCATCTTCATATCTTGTTTCTCTACACCATAATCGATGATCAAGGACATCAAAAATGGGATCAAGACTTCCAAGATTACTTCCAAGCTCACAAACGCCGGAGCTAAAAGACTAGCTTTTTTCACATCTTTGATCTGAGCTATTAAGGTCTTTAACATTTTCCTTCTCCCTCCATATTTTCTAGCACTCGCCATAACAAGTCGGTTAGCTGCTTTTGCTCATCTTTGGTAAGACAGCTTAATAAAAGCTCATTAAATTCTATCGAACCTTGTTTTAAAAAACTATGTAAATTTTTAGCTTTTTTGGTTTCAACGATGATCCGCTTACGCGCATCATCAGAAGATATGACCCTTTCAACATAACCTTTCGCTTCTAAACGATTGATCAAGCCGGTAACGGTCGGATTAGAGATATGATAATAAGTTTCGATATCTTTTTGAGTCATTTGCTTATCGCTATTACGATGTAAAAACAATAAAAGCTCGGCCTGGCTCTTAGTAAGATCGGTCGACGCTAAAGTTTCATTAAAGTGTTTATCCATGACGATATTCATCTTTTTTATCAGATATCCTAAACGTTTCTTATGATCCATAAGCCCTCCTTTACATAGCGTGCTATATTATTCTAATAGCGTGCTATGTATTTGTCAATTACATTTTTTGATTTAAGTTATAATAATTTTAAAGAGATCTACCATGAAAATAATTATAATAATATGCCTATTATTACTATCATCATGCCAAATCAAAAATGATACAGTTCCAACATCAAGCCCTGAAGAAGAGCAATCGACGCCAATATATGTAGAACCAGAATATACTTATCAACAGCTTGACGATATCTTTAACTACGAAGATGAAATTGATATAGATCCAAACTTTGAACCGATAACCTTTTATGATCCTATCAATGCAAATATCAATAACGAAATAACCATTCAAAAATTAAATGATCCATATTTTCGCATATATCGTACTTATGAATTAAATTATGAGTTTTATTATGAAAAAGATGATGAACAACGTTATGCATATCTAGAAATAAAAAACTATCGTAATCATCCCGATGCATATAGCAATAATGTATATGAATGCTATTTAACCGTTCCTCAAAGCAGCAATGAAGAAAATTATCATTTTTATGGCTTACCATCCTGGAAAGATATTTTTATTTTCAATGAAGATGGAACAACAGAAAATTTATATTTTGCCTATTCATTGCAACAACAGATCATAGATCATCTCATCAAGGGTCAGGACGAAATAAATGGCATTGATGAAGATAATCTGCAATATTCATATGATTACATTTTATCAAC
>CASGCC010000047.1 GCA_949299585.1 uncultured Bacillota bacterium
TGTGATAGCCTTTAGGATCCCCGCTCTTAAAGCAGGCGGGCTTTCAACACCAGATATCAACATCCGGACTCCCTTATATCATGATGTAGGAAATATGTTGGTTCCTTTTGGGACTTCATTATAACAAGAGCTTTAGTTAAATAAAAGTCTTGACAATATATTTTTTATTTAATTTTGATGCCAAGCTCATCCAATTGTTTTTCATCAACAACATTTGGAGCTTCGCTCATTAGGTCATAAGCACTAGCTGTTTTAGGGAAGGCTACGACATCACGGATATTTTCCGTATCTGCTAGGATCATCGTCAAACGTTCCAAGCCAATGCCTACGCCGCCATGAGGCGGTGTGCCATATTTAAAGGCTTCCAAGAAGAAACCAAACTTTTCATTGGCTTCTTCCATCGTCATACCGATAGCTTCAAATACTTTTTCTTGTAATTCTTGGTCATGGATCCTGATCGAACCGCTCAGCAGCTCATAACCATTCAAGACCAGATCATATGCTCGGCTATAACAATTAGCTTTATCATTCAATAATTTATCAACATCTTCGGGATTAGGTGAAGTAAATGGATGATGAGCAGCCACATAACGGCCTTCTTCCTCGCTATATTCAAACATAGGGAAATTGGTTACCCATAAGAATTTATAAGCAGCATGATCGATCAGATCTAGATCTTTTCCTAATTTGACCCTTAGGGCTCCTAAAGCTGTAAGGCTGATCTTTGCTTTATCTGCAATAAATAAGATCATATCATTATCTTGAATGTCTAATGCTGTCAATAAGGCTTGTTTTTCATCATCGCTTATGACCTTATTGATGCTGCCGCTGAACTCGCCATTATATTTTAAGAAAGCCAAGGCCTTTGCCTTATATACCTTGACAAATTCCTGTAATTTATCAAGATCCTTACGAGAGAATTTATCAGCAGCATTCTTGACGACCAAACAATTGATCTGACCATCATTTGCCAAGCAATCCTTAAAGATTGCAAAGCTTGTATCAGTAAAGATCTTCGATACGTTTTGAATTGGCATATCAAAACGCAGATCTGGTTTATCGCTGCCATATTTTGCCATGCATTCATTATAGGTCAAGCGTTCAAAATTTGCTAAAGCAATGCCTTTTGTTCCCATGAAGATCTTATTCATCAAGCTTTCAACCGTTTTAAAGACATCTTCTTCATCAACGAAGCTCATCTCGATATCGATCTGCGTAAATTCCGGCTGACGATCAGCTCTTAGATCCTCATCACGGAAACATCTGGCGATTTGGAAATATTTTTCCATGCCGGCAACCATCAATAACTGTTTATATATTTGTGGTGATTGAGGCAAAGCATAGAATTTACCATTAAAGATACGGCTAGGAACCAGATAATCTCTTGCCCCTTCTGGGGTTGATTTACAAAGGATCGGCGTCTCAATTTCAATAAAGCCCTGCTTGCTCAAAAAATTACGGGTGATCATGCAGATCTTATGACGAAGCATTAGGTTTTGTTGCAAGATCGGACGACGCAGATCCAGATAACGATACTTCAAACGCGTATCTTCCAAAGCGTCAGTTTCATCGGCAACGATGATCGGTGTTGTTAAGCTGGAATTGATGATCTTGACCTTTTCGACCTTAACTTCAATTTCTCCGGTAGCCAGCTTAGGATTTTTATCTTTACGTTCTAATACGGTACCTTCAACTTGTAAGACGTACTCATTGCGCACATCCTTTACCTGCTCTTCGATCGTTTCATCAAATACCAACTGAACGATGCCAGAACGATCTCTTAGGTCCATAAAGACCAATGAGCCTAAATTTCTTCTTTTAGCGACCCATCCTACTAAGCAAACATGTTCATTTACATTGCTTAGATTCAAGGTTCCATTATGATGTGTTCTTTCCATTACATTTCTTCTCCTTCGATCAATCCATCCAATGCGGCAACCATTTCTTCCATGGTCGTTGGATATTCTTGTTTGGTTGTCAGATCCTTGATGGTATAGCTGTTATTAGCAATTTCATCTTCACCGGCAACGATCATATATCTCGCTTTCTTGCGATCTACGGTCTTAAATTGTGATTTCATGCTGCGTGGCTGTAGATTAGCTTCGCATTTATAACCATGGCTTCTTAAGATCGTTGCAAGCTCCAAGGCCTTGGCTTGACAGTCTTGTAAGCTCATGACATAGACATCCAAGCTTTTTTCTTCGCTTAAAGGATGACCTTCTGCTTCGATCAGCATCATCAAGCGCTCTAAGCCGATCGCAAACCCTACGCCAGATAAAGATGGACCGCCAAAATACTCAACCAAATGGTCATAGCGCCCGCCCCCAAAGATCGTACTTTGACTGCCGGAATCTTCATGCAAGGATACTACTTCAAAAACCGTATGTGTATAATAATCCAGTCCTCTTACCAGCTTATCATCGATCTCATAAGGAATCCCCAAGGTTTCTAGCATCTTTAGTACTTGTTCAAAATATTGGCGTGAATCTTCATTTAAATAATCTAATAATTTTGGTGCCTCTTGAACGCAGGCTTTTTCATGATCGACCTTACAATCTAAGATCCTTAACGGATTTTGTTCATAACGGCGTCGGCAATCTTCACATAGATCATCAAGATGCGCAGCAAAATGTTCTTTTAAGGCTGCGCGATAATTGCCCCTTGATTCATCATCACCTAGCGTATTGATCAAGACCTTGATGCTTTTTAAGCCAAACGCTTTTAAGATCGAATAACCTAAAGCAATGCATTCCGCATCAGCCAACGGAGACATCAGACCGATATTTTCAACCCCAAATTGATTAAACTGTCTTTGACGACCTTTCTGCGGCCTTTCATGCCTAAACATCGGGCCGATATAATAAAGCTTTGCTGGCAGTTCCATCGAACCATAAAACTTATGCTCTACGAAGCTTCTAATGACCCCGGCTGTTCCTTCTGGCCTTAAAGTATAGTTATCTTTGCCCATCGTAAAGCTATACATCTCTTTATTGACCATATCAGAACTGTCATTTTCACGTTTAAAGACCTTGGTGTCTTCAACGATCGGGGTCCTGATTTCTGCATAGTCATATAGGGTACACATTGTTCTGATCAAGCTTTCCATCTGTAACCAGGCTTCAGTTTTGCCTGGTAAGATATCATAAAATCCTCGCATTGTTTGATATGCCATATTTTCCTCCTTTTGCTAATAAAAAAACGTCCTGATCTAAGGACGTTGATTACGCGGTACCACCTTAGTTCATATCCTGATAAGATATGCCCTCTTAGCTTTTAACGCAAGCGTACGATCAGCTCTACTAAGCTTTCAAGCTGACTTCTCCAAAGTGTCAATCATGAAATCTTGATCAAGAAGCTCTCACCAAATGCTCCTTTTCTCTTTAGATCTTAAGATCATGACCTCTTTTTCCACGAATTTCTTTATTATTATACACTTATAATATTCTTCTTTCAACACTAAAGACGCTATCTAACTTCCGAATGTTCGCAATGATATTATTTAGATGATCCAGATCTTTTACTTGTAAGGTCATCTTGGTCGTACAAACCAGTTCTTCACTATTAACGGCAGAATTTATCGTCAAGATGGTGCTCTTGCATTGCGCAACTACCGTAACGATATCCGTCAACAAGAAATTACGATCATGGGCCTTGCAGATCAAGCTGGCATCATAGGTCCTATTTTGGGCCTCTTCATCCCAGTAAACATCGATCAAGCGCGCTTTCTCGCCATTGGCGTTAGGACAGTCTTTACGATGGACCTTGACCCCATTGCCTTTGGTAACAAAGCCAACGATCTCATCCCCATATACCGGACTGCAGCACTGTGCCAGCGACATCATCATTGAATCTACACCATTGACCCTCAGCCCGGTCTTGCTGGTATTAGCTTTATGACGATGCTGGTTGCTGTAGATCTTATTTAGGATCTCTTCACTGTTGGAAGTTTTTTTGCTGTTTGTTAACTTTTCAATAACGCTTGGTAAGTTGATCGATTTGACCGCAATGCCATATAACATCTCATTATATGTCGATACCTGGAAGTTATTGCAGATCGCTTCGATCTTTTTCTTGTCATTATATTCTTTGGGCTCAAAACCACGGCGCTTCAATTCATCATTAAGCATCTTCGCGCCTTGTTCGACCTTCTCTTGACGGGCTTCATTTTCTTTTTTAGCTAAGAAATTTTTGATCTTATTTTTAGCTTGATTGGTCTTAACGAATTTAAGCCAGTCTTCGCTTGGACCGTTTGATTGTTTGCTAGTCTTGATCTGTACGACATCTCCGGTATTCAAGATCGTATTTAAAGGGACCAGCGACTCATTTACCAATGATCCCACCGCATAATTGCCGACATCAGTATGCACGCGATAAGCAAAATCGATCGGTGTCGAACCATTAGGCAGATCGATGACCCGGCCATTTGGCGTCATGACATATACGTTTGCTTCAAAGATATCCCGGGTCAAGGTATCCATATATTCGCTATCGCTTTCTGAAGCCGTTTCTTTGGTCAAAGCGGCAAAATCCTTAAGCCATGATAGTTTATCTTCAATTTCCTTCTGTTCACGATGGGGATCATACTTGGTGCCTTCTTTATAGCGCCAATGAGCAGCGATACCTCTTTCCGCAACGCTATCCATATCTTCTGTTCTGATCTGTACTTCAAAGATCCTGCCATCATTACCAACGATGGTCGTATGCAAAGATTGATACATGTTCATCTTAGGCATAGCGATATAATCTTTCAATCTTCCGGGGATCGGGCGATATTTCGCATGGATATAGCCTAAGATCTCGTAACAGTTTAATTCTGTTTTCGTAACGATCCTGATAGCCAACAGATCAAGTATTTCTTCAAAACGCTTATGTTTCTTGACCATCTTCTTATAGATCGAATATAAATGTTTGCTACGGCCAAAGATCCTAAACTCCAGATGATTTTCCTGCAAAAGCTTGGTAATATCCTGGATCATCTGCTGTACCTGCTGGTCGCGCTCGTTCTTCTTAGCTTCGACCAAATGCGCAATACGATAATATTCTTCTCGATTCAGATAGAAAAAGCTTAGATCTTCCAATTCATTCTTGATCTCACTGATACCTAAGCGATGCGCGATCGGCGCATAAACCTCTAGGGTTTCAGAGGCGATCTTATGCTGCTTCTCTTCGCTCATGTATTGCAATGTTCGCATATTATGCAGACGGTCAGCTAATTTTACGATGATGACCCGCACATCTCTAGCCATGGCTATGAAGATCTTGCGATGATTTGCCGCTTGATATTCTTTTTCATCTTTAAATTTCAAGTTACCGATCTTCGTTACGCTTTCCACCATCGTAGCAATTTCTTCATCAAATTCCGCGCTCAGCTCCTCTTTGGATACCCCGGTATCTTCGATCGTATCATGCAAAAGACCAGCACAGATCGTCCTTGGTCCTACTTTTAACGTAGCCAAGATATAGCCGACATTTAACAAATGAACGACATATGGTTCCCCGCTTTTACGAAATTGCCCTTCATGATGAACATATGCATAATCGATAGCTTTCTCGATCAGCGCCAGATCTTTTTCTTCGCTGATATATGTTTTAATTTCTGCCAGTAAACTTTCCTTTGTTACCAAAAGCTTCTTGCTAGGCATATTTTCACCTCCCCCAAAGTGCAAAATATTTATATAATTATATACCAATTGTCCAATTAAAAAAAGAGGTTCACTTAAGAACCTCTAGTGCTTATTGCATATTTCCGGCATTTTCGCCAGCGATACGGCCAAACGTAAAGATATCAGCGATCGCATTGCCACCTAAACGGTTACCACCATGAACACCGCCAGTAACTTCACCAGCCGCCCATAGACCTTCGATAACTTCACCATCAGTGTTAACTACTTGAGCATCAGTATTGATCTTAACACCGCCCATCGTATGATGCAATGAAGCTTTGCGCGGACTAATGACAAATCCCATGTTAGGATCGTTTTCGATAGCTTCGATATCGATAGCACCAGCTAATACTTCTTTACCAAAATCAGGATCTTCTTGATTTTCTACATAACTATTATATGTTTCGATCAAAGTACGTAATTGTTCTTCGGTAAATGAAGCATCAGAACCACCAGCTGGATTTTGCGTTGCTTCAGCTAATTCAGCTAAGGTTGACCCATACCACACATGACCATTATCAACCATCGTTTGTAAGGTCGTACCAAACATTTGCATATCTAATGAAGCACCTTTGCATAAGCCATCTTCTTCTTGCAAACCGCTGCCAGCATATAAGATATAGAAGATACCATCTTCTAATTCTAATGAAGCTTTAGCTAAGACATCCCTTTCCGCATATTCATCAACAAAACGTTCACCATTGCCATCGAACCAGATCTGTTCAGAAGCATCAGCCCATGCTCCATCGGTCATCGTTCCTTTGATTGGTGATGATGAAGGCATCATTTGTGAAACGCCTAGATCAACGGTATCTGCGCCGATCTCCATTGCCATCACGATACCATCGCCGGTATTCGTACCAACATTGGTCGTTAAGGTATGATCTGATAGGTCATCGCCCCAATAATTATCATATTCTTTTACCATTGCAGGATTAGCACAGTAACCGCCGCTTGCCAAAACAACGCCATTGTTGGTATTGATCACAACTTTGGTACCATCGGCCTTTTCAGCATTTACCCCTACGACCTTGCCATTTTCATCAGTGATCAAGGAAGTTGCTGCTGTTTCGGTGTAAATTTCTACTCCTTCATTTTCAGCCGCTGTTTGCAATGCTTCGATCAATGGCACACCAGCAGTATAAGCATGCGTTCTAGGCCACATTGCACCTAAGACGGTATATAAGCTATCGCCTGCGCCCTCATGCGAAGAAATACCTACGCCGATCGATCCAGCCCAATCATATGAATCCAAAGCATTTTCAGCTAAGGTACGCGCTAGATCGATATCGCTTGCTACCCATGTTCCATCATTCATTTCTCTTAAGCCACCAGTATAAATATGCCACATATGCAAATTGATCGAATCAAAACCAGGCATATCGACCCCAGCTTCTTTATCAGCGTTAGCGGCATAGAAATCATTGATCTCATCTTGCAAGTTGGTTAAAACTTCTTGCCATTCTGGAAATTGATCAAAGTGCAAGCTTTCATCTTCAACGCTTAAAGCTAAGTAAGAGTCTAACGTATTTTTCTGGGCTTGTGACAATACGGTTTCTGCTTGCGCTTCAGGATCGACACAGTTGAATGCGCCTCCAGCCATCATCGTATTTCCACCTAAGAAACTTGACTTTTCGATCAAGATAACTTTTGCTCCTTGCTGAGCTGCAGCGATCGCACTGCTGAAGCCGGCACCGCCACCACCGATAACAGCAACATCGCAATCTAACGTTTCATCTTCGCCAGGCTGAGCATGATAAGCATTGGCATCCAACGTGTCCATATCTAAACCTGCTGCTTTAGCTGCTTCAGTTGCTGCGCGCATGATCGCATTGCTTGCCAAGGTCGCACCGGTTACGGTATCAACCGTCGTCGTTTGATGTTCAACCATCTGAGCTGGAATTCTTTCGATGGCTACATCTGCCAAACCGCTGGTTTCATGGCATTCTGTTAATTCAATCGCTGTGATCTTGCCATCTTCAACGCTCATTTCTACCGTTACGGTACCTTGCATACCAACGCTAGAACCAGTAAAGGTGCCATTATTTGCACTGCTAGTAGTTTCCGTAGTTGTTTGGCTTGAACAAGCTGCTAAACTAAAGCACATCGCCAAGGCAACGATTACTTTTGTAATACACTTTTTCATTTCTTAACCTCCCCTTGTGAAATTACTAACACATTGTAAACCTGTTAGCAACTTACAGGTCAAGCTTATTTGTGAATTATTGATCAAGATTTACGCTCAAGCCTAAACCATACACCAAACGATCATCTTTGACATAACTAAAATATATCCTGCCTACCAGATCATCGTCCAAAATCATTTGTCGTTTTTCTAATTCATCATACAAATTTTCCAGATCTTTTTTGGTTAAAGCAAACGGATCTTCACACTCATATAAAAACTGCATAACTTTAGCTTTAGGACGAATTTCTAAGCCCTTTAGATCAAGACAAAGCTTATCGATATTTCTTTTAAGCATGCCCAAGCCAATGCTCACTTTCAAACCAGGCGCTTTATCATATAAGCTTTCTTTATCGATCTTAACAACGACATAAGTAAAAGGAAAATGCTGGCTAAGCAGCTGCGCCATCTTAAGATCATTTAGGCTAAATGAAACACCATGGCCAAAAGTATAAACATTTTGATTTTGATCTACCTGCGTAAAGGTGATCTTTTGGGTTTGCATCATTTGAAAATAAGCTTTCATTTCTTGCAGTCTCAACAATCGCATCTTTTCAAAATTAATCTTTTTTTCTAGATCACCCATATATTGATCCAGCCAACCGTTGATCTGATCCAGCGGTTGATTTTGAGCGCTCAAGGTCTCATCAAGGCTCATGCCAAAACTTCTTAACATTTGGGCATGATAAAGCATCAAGGCATCTTTTTCATCAAAATCACGGTAATTGTTATCATCGATGCGCTCGCCTTTGGTTATTCCTAAGCGGTCATAATAGCGGATCTTGCTACTAGGAATACCAATGCGTTTGCTAAATTCATTTACTTTCATAAAAAAAGCGGAGATGGACCTCTCCACTAATACTGCAATGCACTATAGACCTTGTAGTCTTTTAATGCTTGACGACCATTTAGATCAGCTAATTCGATCAAAAAGGCACAGCCTACGACTTCACCGCCAAGTCTTTCAACCATTTTGATCGTTGCGGCTACCGTACCACCCGTAGCTAATAGATCATCGATGATAACAACTTTTTGTCCAGGCTTGATCGCATCCTTATGGATCTGCAGCTCATTTGAGCCATATTCAAGATCATATTTCTCACTGATTGTTTCTCGCGGCAATTTACCTGGTTTTCTAACCGGAGCAAAGCCTACGCCGATCTCGATAGCTACCGGGCAGCCAAACATAAAGCCTCGGCTTTCTGGGCCTAAGATCAACTGAGCCCCAACTTCTTGAGCAAAAGCAGCTAATTTTGTTACGGCATGTTTGAATGCTTTAGGATCATCTAATAATGGAGTTATATCCCGAAACAAGATACCTTCCTGTGGAAAATCTGGAATGCTTGCCACATAATCTTTTAAATTCATTTTTTTATCCCTTTCTTCTAAGCATTTATATTATACGCTATTAAAGCTTATTTTTAAACATGCAAGAATAAAAGATCATCATATGATCTTTTATTCCATATCTACAATTTGTAAACAACAATTTTTCTGAGATCTAAATTCATTGATCTCTAGATTACCTACCAGATAATTAGGCTTCTTGATCGTTTTATAGCGGGAATTAAAGCAAATAGCTTCATATCCTTGCTGAAAATTAAATTTAAGATATTTATCTTTTAATAGATCAACTCTGGTTATCTTATGATCATCGATATAAAAAAGCGGTTTTTTAAAGCCTTGACCAAAAGGCTCAAGCTTATCAAATGCCATTAGATTATCAAGGGTTATCTGCTCGCTATTTAGATTGATAACTTCCTCTAAGGTATCGCTGATCTTTACATTAGCCATCTTAGCTTGGATCTTGGCCTTAAATGCTGGAAATTCAGCTTTTTTTACAGCTAAGCCGACAGCTTGCGCATGACCGCCAAAACTTGCTAATTCAAAATCTTTGAAAAAGGCATGCATATCAAAGCCCTTGATGCTGCGACCGCTGCCTTTGTATAGATCGTCAACTGCTGTCAGCACCAAACATGGCTTATTATATTCTTTAGCGATCTTTCCAGCCACCAAACCAACGATGCCTTCGCTGAAATCATCATCCTCAACCACGATGAAGGGATCGCCATTGACCTTGCTCATTGCATCATTGGCCATTTTTTGCGAGATATTCTTGCGTTTATTGTTGATTGCTTCGATCTGCTTGGCTACGTTATTAACGGTAACGATATCCTGACATAATAAATACTTTACCAAAACATTAGCATTAGATTCATCATCCAGCCGCGCGATCGAATTTAATTTTGGCACGACATTAAAAGCGATATCCTGCGCATTGATCGTTCCTTTAGCCGGCAATAATGCTTTGATGCCCAAACAGCTGTTAACTTTTTGCAAGCCTTTGCGCACGATCGTACGATTTTCATTGAACAATTCCATGATATCGCCAATGGTAGCTACCATCGCTAAGACATCATTGACATCATTCTCCCCGATCAACTTACGTGCCAATTGCAACGCTACACCAGCGCCGCATAACCCTTTAAAGCCTTCATCCATCAGATCCGGATGCACGACGATATTGTCGATTGGCTGATCATAGATATGATGATCGGTCACGATTACTTCGATGCCCAGGTCCTTAGCATGCTCCAAGGCATCATAAGCTTTGATGCCATTATCAACGGTAATGATAAGATCATACCCTTTTTCTTTGACCTGCTCTACGATCTTAAGACTAAGGCCATAGCCATCTTTAAAACGATCAGGGATATAATATCCATTGGCGATCTGCAGATGATCAAGGGTATTTTTCATGATGGTGGTCGCACAGATGCCATATATCGATAGGTAAGATTTTGATGCTATCTCCACCTTTTCCCCCGATTCACACCGTACGTGAGATTTTCACCTCATACGGCGTTCCATCGAAATCTAT
>CASGCC010000048.1 GCA_949299585.1 uncultured Bacillota bacterium
GTTGCCCTCAATGCGCCCCTCATCTTCGGTAAAATTACCGCTGATGATACAATCGCCTTCGATCCGATCATTTACGCTAGCAGCACTGATATATTTTGGTTCTTGCCCTTGAGCAGCAGCTAAGGCTTCTTCCTGATAAGAATCACCATCTTCATAATCTAGCCAGATGACCATGATATTTTCCCCTGTTGCCATATTAGATACCGTTTCGGTCATATCACCAAAAGCTGAAGTATCAGCGATCTTTAAGCTAACTACTGGTTTGCCATTATCATAAGCTAAGCTAGCGCCGCCCTCTTTGATGATGCTGGCATCGCTCAATAAATTATCATTTACATCTCTAAAAGTTAGATTAGCCGTCGTGCTCAGCATGGCACGTGCTTCTTCCTGATTGGTAACACCGGCTAATTGTACGCGAATACGGTCATTTCCTTCAATGATGATCTGCGGTTCGCTGACGCCTAAAACATCGATCCTTTTGGAAATGCTTTCGCTTACAGCTACCATGTCTAAATCTTCACCTTCATTCAAAGGCTCGACCTGATATAAGATCTCAAATCCACCTTGTAGATCAAGACCTAATGATAGATTATTGCCAATGGTTTTATAGCTGCAAAAGATCAATGCAGCAAAAACCGCAATGGTAATGAAGAAAACGCCTAAGCGCTTGTTCCTTACGTTCTTGTTCATCCTCTTGTTCCTCCCTCGATCACATCAGCAAAATCGCTCAGCTTGCTGTTATAGCCATCAACAACCGCTTGATAAGACATAAACTGGACGATCTGCTCACTGCTAAGATTCATGATATCTTCGATGGCTACGCTTAAATGCAGCGGAAGCTGTTCTTTCCAGATATAATGAACCAATGTATCTTCGATATTTTCAAATGCTAAATTGGGGTTATTTTCTCTTCGAAGCTTTTCTAGTTTTAGATATATCGCGATCTTTAATTGATTAGGCAACTTGCTCATAGCAAGCCGATCAGCAAGCCAGCCAAAGCGCAGATCAAAGATAAGATCCAAAAAGACCTTACGACCCTTTTTTCGCTTAAACCGCTCAATACAAAACTGTAATGGATCGGTGTATATCTAAAAACCCGTTTGCCTCTAAGCTTGACCGAACCGATCTGGATCATCACGCATAAGGTTTCCCAAACAAATACGCCCCCAATGATGATCAATAAGATTTCTTCTTTTAAGACCATGCCAATTGCTGCTAGCGCTCCGCCTAAGGCCAAAGAACCGGTATCGCCCATGAAGATCTTGGCTGGTGAAACATTAAATTTCAAATAGCCCGCCAAAGCACCTAATAATCCAATGATAAAAGTTGCCAAATAGCCTTCTTGCTTGACCAAAGATATGATAAAAAAGGCAAGATAAGCCAAAAAGCTACAGCCTGCTGCCAAACCATCCATGCCATCAGTAATATTGACAGCGTTGCTAGCTCCCGTAAACATGACAAACACCAAGATGGCATACAAGCCCGACATCGGAATAACGACATCTACGATCGGGATCGTGATATCCAAAGATGCTTTATTCATATATAAGGCATAAAAAGCAATTGCCAGGATCAATTGCATGGCAAACTTCTGTTTAGGCCTTAGACCTTCATTATCTTTTTTGATGACGATGATATAATCATCGATGAAGCCGATCAAGCCATAGCCAATAAAGCTTAACAATACGATCATCGTATTTAGATCAAAGATGACCCGATAATCCACCAAGATGGTAACGATGACCGGTATGATGATGAAAAGCACGCCTCCCATCGTTGGGGTCTTGGCTTTTTCTTTATATTCTTTTAGGCTATATTCACTAACAGTTTGATTAAAACTGATCTTCTTCAAATAATCGATATACTTTGGCATCAAGATGAGAACTAAAACTAAGCTTATAACAAATGTTAAAACAAGTTTAAGATACATTTTTAAAACTATTCCCCTTTCTTTTTCTTAATGCATCCTACATTATAGCATAATAAAATAAAAAAAAGGAATAGTAATTAAACTATTCCAATAGAACTTCGATAGCGTCATCTTTATTGATGGTCGTTCCCGCCGGGATATTTTGGCTAACGACCTTACCATTGCCTTCGATCTTGAAACTAAGATCGGTCAGATCCCAAAATGCCGTTACATCCTTGCGTGACCATCCGGTCATATCCGGCATCACAAAACTATTGGTATCGGTCAGCAAGAATAATTTTTGATTGGTCGTAATGCTTTGACCTGCCTTAGGACTTTGATCGATAACGTTGTTGCCATTGCCTAAAACGATGACATTAGCTCCGTATTCCGCGATCTTGGCATAGGCATAATCCAAGGAATGGTTTAGCACATTGGCCATTTCATAAGATTTGATCTCTTGAGGCACATAGGTTTCGGTAGTCTCTTCATCCGTCGTTTCGACATCAACGCTATTATCGCTTAAGCCATACAGCATCGCTACCTTTCGTAAGATTGATTTGATCGGATCGGTATAATAATGCGCATTAGGATTGTAATCCGCTTCAAAACAGTAATAAACCATGTATTTAGGATCATCAGCAGGCAAAGCTGACATCAAGCTAACGATCGTCTTACCGGATTCGTATGAACCGCTGACTGCAACTTCGGTCGTACCGGTCTTACCGATGATCTCAGTTTCTGGGATACGATAATGCTTAGCTGTTCCATCATCATCATTTACGACCCGATATAAGATCTGCTGAACCTGTTTGGCTGTTTCTTCTGTTATCGGTGTCCCAGTGATCTGGGTTTCCGCTTGATATAAAACATTGTTAGGATCATAAGGATCGACGATCTTTTCGATAAAGTAAGGTTTTTTCATCGTGCCATCCGAGAAGATCGCGCTATAGGCCTGCATCATCTGCAGCATCGTTACCGTTGATCCTTGTCCATAACATAGTGCTAATTTATCATAAGGCCAAGTAAAGTTCAAAACGCCATTTTGCTCACGCATGCCCTCGGTATCGACAGATTTGAAAAAGCCAAAATCATTTAGATAAGAAAGATAGATATCCGGGGTTATCAGTTCGGTTTCTACGCTGGCGGTGATCGTATTGCTGGAATAGATCAAACCATAATCATAATCGACCCAACCGTAGTTCTTACGCCCGGCATTGTAGATACAGGCATAGCCGCCGCTTTCTACCCGATATGGATCATTACCGTTTGAGCTAAAACAATATGGTCCCGAATATACTTGGGCCGTTCCATCATATACCCCTTCATTGATCGCCGCTGCATAAACAAAGGTCTTCATCGTTGACCCAGGTTCATAAGGCAATTGAGCGCCATAGTTATTATATTCTTCGATCTCTAAGGTATTTGGATCAAACGAAGGGCTCTGGCCCCAAGCTAAGATCTTGCCCGTATCTACTTCCATGACGCTGCCCCAGATACGATCAGCATCGAAAATCTCATTGGTTTGGATAAAAGCTTGTTCCAAAGCTTCCTGGATATCTTTATCGATGGTAAGGTAAACATTGGCGCCATTTTGCGGACTGATGACCTCTTCTTTCATTCCCGGTAAGATAAAGCCATTTTTATCTGCTTGATAGGTCCGCATCCCATTGATGCCTTTCAAAAAATTATCTAGATATAGCTCAACGCCCATTTTACCAACCGTTAAACCTGTTTCATCTGATTGGGCAAAACCGATAAGGTTAGAAGCAAACACCCCTAAAGGATAAGATCTTTCCGTACTATCCCTAAAGGTTATGCCCGGCAGATCATATGATTCGATAAGTTCCTTGGTTTCTTTGGAAAGATTGCGGCCATAGGTCCCTAATTCAACCTGATATTGGCCTTCGGTCTTTAAAAATTCCAAGCATCTATCTTCTGGCATCTTTAAGATCGGTGATAAAATTGATGCCGTATATTCTGGATCAGCGACATAGGCAACGGTACCAGCAATTGCTGGACGATTCTCATCTAAGATGCAGATGATATCATAGGTATGAACATCCTGTGCAATGATCACGCCATTAGTATCATAGATATTGCCGCGAGAAGCACTTAAAACCTCGGTAACCTGATTGGCACTGTCAGCATACAAACTAAGATCTGTGTTGCTGCGCAGATGCACCTTCATTACCGATACGAAAAAAACATTAGCAATCAAAACGAACATAACCACTAATGTTGATATAAATATAAATAGAAGCATATTGTTGCTTCTTTTTTTCATAACTTACTCACCTTCTGTTATTGTTACGATATTAGATTGATTCATCGTCAATCCCGCATCGTTAGCAATCGAGACGACCCGATCACGGGTACTTAGATTCTGGATCGTAACCTTGATTGCATCATTTTCCACTTCCAACGCGGATATTTGACTCTCTAATTGTTGTTTCTGCGTGCTTAGCGAATTGTTATATGAACGAACGAACAAACTTGTTCCTAAATAAAATACGCAAGATAATGATAACATAAACAAGCTGAAAACTTGTAACTTAATATTTCTTTTTTTTCTTTTTCTAACGATCTTTGCCATCTCTATACCCTCTTGATAATTCTTAATTTTGCACTATGTGAACGATTATTAGCTGCTAATTCAGTTTCCGAAGCTAAAATCGGTTTGCGGTTTAACAATTCATATGCTGGTTTTTCAAGCTCATCTGCTTTTAGAGGTATGCGCTTATCAACCTTAGCGACGCTGCTGCGTTTTTTAAATTCTTCTTTGACGATACGATCTTCCAAAGAATGAAAGGTTATGACACAGCCGATACCGCCATGTCCTAACATATCTAGAGCTTGTTGCAGCCCCTTTTGCAGGCTGTCTAGCTCATGATTAACTTCGATCCTCAACGCTTGAAAAGTTTGTTTGGCAGGATGCCCTTTTTTATTAACAACTTTAGCTGGCAATGCAGATCTAATGACATCAACAAGCTCAAAGGTCGTCGTGATCGGCTTGATCTTACGAGCAGCTTCGATCTTTCGCGCGATCTGCTTGGCGTATTTCTCTTCCCCATATTGAAATAAAATCCTTACTAATTCTTCATAGGGATAAGTATTTACGATCTTATAGGCATCAAGCTCTTGTCCTTGGTCCATACGCATATCTAATCTAGCATCAAAGCGATAGCTAAAGCCTCTAGATGCATCATCAAATTGCGGTGAACTAACCCCTAGGTCCATGACAAAGCCGTCGATATGGTCTATGCCTAGGTCTTGTAGCTGCATCATCATGGTTGAAAAATCACTATGGATAAAAGTTACCTTATCCAAATGATCCTTCAGGATTTCTTTGGATCGTGCGATCGCTGCCTCATCTTTGTCAAAAGCATATAAATGTCCTTGATCAAGCTTAGCTATGATAGCTTTGGCATGGCCTGCCCTTCCTAAGGTAGCATCGACATAGATGCCATCTTTCTTGATTTGTAAGCCATCGATCGTTTCGTTTAGCATTACGCTATAATGTTCCATTACATATACTCCGTCAAGCTTTCCGCTATATCTTCCAAAGAATCATTAGCTGTTGTTAAATAGCTGTCCCATAATTCTTCTGCCCAAAGTTCCACATGATCGCCGGCACCAACGATGACACAGTTTTTCTGCAAGCTGCCTTCGTTTTTTAAAAAAGCTGGGATCTGGATCCTACCTTGTCCATCACATTCACAAACGGTTGCTTTGGATGTCAGGCTGCGGATATACATCCTCACTTCTTTTTTGGTCTGTGGCAGCTTCAGCAGCTTTTCTAAGCGCTGATTCCATTCATCATTGGTATAGATGTTCAAACAACCATCCAGGCCTTTGGTTAAAGTAAAAGTGGCTCCTAATTCTTGGCGAAGCTTGGCTGGGACGATGATTCGGTTCTTGCTATCTAAGCTATGTCGATATTCTCCAAAAAACATCTTATGCCACTTCTTACCACTTTCTACCACTTTCTACCATCAATTATACCGTAATTGGGATATTATGCAATAAAAAAGTGCAAAAAAAAAGATGAAACAATTTTCATCTTTTTATTTTGAACCACATGCTAAACAAGCGTGATGTGGAAGTTTGAATTCTCCACAAGCAGGGCACTTAACCAATGTAGGTGCAGTTAACTTGTAATGTGTTCTACGTTTGTTTTTTCTAGTTTTAGAATTTCTTCTTTGTTGTACAGCCACTTTAAGACACCTCCTAATCTTCAGCCTTGAACTCTTTTAATTTTGCTAAACGAGGATCAACTTGATCATGCTTGGCTTTTTGATATTCCGCTTCGCTAAGCACCCGCCAGCCTTCACCAGAAGGATAATCTTTCAGATCATCGCTAACGACCCGCAAAGGTACATCAAGATTGATCAATTGAAAGACGATCGGCAGCAATTCCACGATATCATTTTTTACCACATGAACATCTAAGTTTTCTTCCTCATGAAAAACGAAGGTCTCATGATACAAAGAATCAAGATCGACATTAACCGGCTGATTGCTGATGGCACAAGGACATACCAGCGTCCCGGTAATATGCAGATCTACTTCAAACTTATCTTCATAATCATTAAAATAACCATTACCCTCAAGATGCAGATCTTTAACATCTAATAAAAGCTGATTGTTCTTTAATGCTTCTTTGTCAAATTCGATATCTTCATCAAATGTGACTTCTTGTAATGCGATAAGTTCTTTCTTTGTCCACTTCAAGCGAATCTCTCCTACTTTTCATGCTTTTAAATTATAGCAAAATAAGCAACTAAGTCAACTTAAATTTAACTTTCTGCTTCTTTTAGCTGTATTCTTGCGATCTTTTGGACCATTTTTGTATCATCATCGATATCGATGACCACCCCACACAGCATTCCAGCCCCTTTGGCCGGGGTAAAATAAGTTTTCTGCTGATGGATGGTCCTAGCAATCACTTCATCGATATCACGCCCTAGGATGCTGCTAATGGCCCCACACATCCCCACATCGCTGATAAAGCATGATCCTTGCGAAATCATCTCATCAGCGGTCTGAACATGGGTATGCGTGCCAACGACGCAACGTATCCTATCTTTATAATATTCAAAATAA
Organism: uncultured Bacillota bacterium; assembly: GCA_949299585.1. Taxonomy (GTDB): domain Bacteria; phylum Bacillota_I; class Bacilli_A; order Erysipelotrichales; family Erysipelotrichaceae; genus JALEVB01. The sequence goes on from CASGCC010000048.1 coordinate 7,016, forward strand.
CATCTTTTTTCCGCAGTTGCTTCACCATGGAAATCAACGAAGATGATATCCGCCGCATTATTGCTTAAGATCTCATCCGTAGCTACGAAGGGACTAATGCTGACATTATCCATGAAAGCTGCGCCGCAGATATTGATCACCATCACCTTAGAACCTTTTATTTCACGTATGATAAAACCCTTGCCATATTCCAATGGTTCCATATTGCACGGCCTTACCATATCATGAAGCTCATCGATATGTTCTTTGATGATGTTTTTGCTAAAGGCATGATTGCCTAAAGTAATGATATCTACCCCTAGCTCTTTGAAGCTTTGATAGATCTTAGGGGTAATGCCTTTGCCATGAGCAGCATTTTCACCATTGACGATAGTAAGATCGATCTGATGCTTAGCTTGCAGCTCATTTAGATGCTTTGCCAGCATATTTCTTCCAACTTCGCCAACGATATCACCGATAAATAAGATCTTCATTACTTAGCAACTTCGCTGACCCTAGTTTCTCTGATCAGCGTTACCTTGATCTGTCCAGGATAGGTCATCTCATTTTCGATCTTTTCTCGGATATCATGGGCAATCTTAGCCATCTTGGCATCATTTACCTTCTCTGGCTGGATCATGACCCTGATTTCCCTACCAGCTTGGATAGCATAGGTCCTTTCAACGCCATCAAAGCTATTAGCGATGCTTTCTAGCTGTTCAAGCCTTTGGATATAACCTTCCATCGACTCAAAGCGAGCTCCAGGTCTTGCTGCGCTTAAAGCATCAGCCGCAGCCACAAGATTAGCAATCAAGCTAGTTGGTGGCACTTCGCCATGGTGAGCTTCGATCGCATTGATAACGACCGCATTTTCCCCATATTTTTTGGCAACCTTGCTGCCAAGTTCGATATGGCTACCATCTTGTTCAAAATCGATTGCTTTACCAATATCATGCAACAAGCCCGCTCTTTTGGCCAAGGCTTGATTCAAGCCCAATTCTGCTGCCATGATGCCGGCAAAATATGCAACTTCCATGGAATGTTGCAAAACATTTTGTCCATATGAATAACGATATTTCAAGCGACCGATCAACTTGACCAGTTCACGGTGGATCTTACCGATGCCCAATTTAAACACCGCTTCATCTCCGACCTTGACCATATTTTCATTCATTTCTTTGGTTACTTTATTAACGACCTCTTCGATCCTAGCAGGTTGGATCCGACCATCGCGCATCAAGGTTTCTAAGGATTGACGAGCAATTTCTCTTCTGATCGGGTCAAAACAGCTTACCGTTAAAGCATCTGGCGTATCATCGATGATTAGATCGACCCCGGTCAATTGTTCGATCGTCCGGATATTACGACCCTCACGGCCAATGATCCTACCTTTCATTTCTTCATTTGGCAAAGTTACTGTCGAAACCGTACGTTCGATAGTTTCTTCTTGCGCATACCTTTGAATTGCGGTAGCAATGATATTACGAGAAATTTCTGCCGCTTTTTGATTAGCTTCATCTTTTTTCTCGCGGATATAGGTGGAAACTTCTTTTTCCATCTTTTTTTCGACCACGCTCATGATTTCCTTGCGCGCGTCAGCTTCGGTCATGTTAGATACTCGTTCCAAGACCGTAATTTGGTTATCGATCTGAGCTTGTAGCTCTTGTTCCATTTTATCTAGGTTTGCAATTTTTTCAGAAACAATTTTATTTTTATTTTCAATTTCTTTTTCTTTATGAGTTATCGTTTGATCACGAAAATTTAAATTATCTTCTCGCCGCAACAGCTTATTTTCACTGTCGCTGACTTCCTGCATCTTTTTCTTTATTTCTTTTTCTGCTTCTAGTTTTAACTCATAAATTTGTTGTTTTCCGTCTAAAGTGGCTTGACGCATGATGCCATCAGCCTTAGAGTTTGCTTCATCGAGGATGTTTTGTGCCTTATTTTTAGATTTGCTGATACCAGCGCTTCCTAAAAGGATCATCAAAACGATACCTACACCGATGCCACATATACCTATCAAAATGGAAATTAGAATATTGTTCTGCATTTTCTAATCCTCCATTATTCTTAATATATCTGCAAAATCCTTGCTTTTTAATTATATAGCAACCTATCATTTTTCACAAGTAAAAACGCTATCATCAAATGACAGCGTTTATTTGGTAAATAATTTTTCTTTGACCTTATTGGTAATTTCTTCATCGATCTGCGGATGGGCAAGCAAATAAGCCTTGACCGCTTCGCGCCCTTGACCGATCTTTTCGCCATTATAGGAAAACCAAGCTCCAGCTTTGTCGATGATCTCATAGTCTACCGCTAGATTGATCAATTCCCCGATATGGCTTATGCCCTCGCCATACATGATCTCCACATTTGCGACCTTAAATGGCGGTGCCACTTTATTTTTAACGACCTTAACGGTCACCTTATTGCCGATGACATCCGTACCATTTTTGATTGCTTCGCCGCGTCTAACATCCAAACGGACCGAACTATAGAATTTTAGTGCTCTGCCGCCTGGGGTCGTTTCCGGATTACCAAACATGATGCCGACCTTTTCTCTTAATTGGTTGATAAAGATAGCGGTACATTCGCTGCGGTTCATGACTCCTGCCAGCTTACGCATAGCTTTAGACATCAATCTTGCTTGCAAGCCCACGCTAGCATCGCCCATTTCACCATCAAGCTCAGCTTGCGGCACTAGTGCCGCTACGGAGTCGATGACGATCAGATCGATCGCTCCTGACTTTATCAGCAATTCCGTAATTTCCAAAGCTTGTTCCCCACTATCTGGCTGTGAAAGGATCAGCTCATCGATATTTACGCCCAGCGATGCCGCATATTGCGGATCGATCGCATTTTCCGCATCGATGAACGCTGCCCTACCGCCATTTTTTTGACAACTGGCAATGGCATGCAAAGCCAAGGTCGTCTTACCACTAGACTCTGGTCCATAGATCTCAACGATCCTTCCTTTAGGATATCCGCCAATGCCTAAAGCATAGTCGATTGCCAATGATCCGCTGCTGATCGCATCGATATCTACATTGGCCCTATCGCCAAGCTTCATGATCGAGCCTTTGCCATATTGCTTTTCGATCTGCTTTAAGGCGTCCTGCAGCAGCGCGTCTTTATTATCTTTTTCTATTTTCTTTTCTGCCATAGATATATCTCCTCAAAATAATTTATTCCTAAAATCAATTTTTTCCTACTTGCTTTCAAAGATATACTCTTTCATCTGCATGAAATACGATACGCCGCTAGCAAAGCTAACGATAGCAGCGAACCAAAGCACCATATCACTTATAGGCAAGCGCCATAATTCAAACGGTAAATTATTGACCAAGATCAAAACGATCGCTAACATCTGGCTTACGGTCTTGACCTTGCCAAGATACCCCGCTGCCACGACCTTGCCATTGCTAGCTGCGATCATGCGGCAACCATCGACGATGGTATCTCTAGCTAACATCACCAAAACGGGAACGACCGGAATGATGCCCTGCGCAGCAAACAAGATGAACATCGTATTGACCAAAAGCTTGTCAGCGATCGGATCAGCAAATTTACCAAAGGTCGTGATCAAATTTTTCTTGCGTGCGATCTGT
>CASGCC010000049.1 GCA_949299585.1 uncultured Bacillota bacterium
CCTCCAAGTCGATGTCTGTCACCGAGTTCCTTGGTGAAGAGCCATCCGATGAGGAAGTCCAGCAAGAGCTAGCTAATCTCCAAGAGTTAGCTGATGGGATCAACATCAACTACGTGCTCACGAAGTTAGAGGAGCGTCTCTCTAGAGGCAGCACTTGTTCCATTACCTCTGAGGATGCTCGTTTAGCAATGAAGCACAATAAAGGTCGCTTCTGTGCCTTAGCTAATAAGTACAGACGTACCTTCAGGGTATCTCTTGATGTTGGTTCAATTGCTGCTGTTGCTGCTATTGGTTCACTTGCACCAAGGGTCTCTCTTCCTAAGTCTACTCAGACTAAAGAGAGATCAGCAATGACCCTCTTCAAGGTAGTGGATAAGGAGATAGATCATCTCCTCAAATACAATCCTTACAAGGTTGTTAGCCTCATTGAGCGTATGCTCAGTGATGTGGGTCTTGCTTACCTTACCTTAGAGCAAGCACAGGCTCTGATGTCCAGAAAGAACTGTGCTCAAGCCATGGAAGTACTGTTAGTACATCAACCTGAGAACAGTCAAGCTGTTCAGGTAATTCTGCCATCTGGTCAAACCCAAGCAATGCGTTACCTGTTCTGGGCATAACAGCTGCGCTGTTCTGTTAGATGGATTAGGGTTCATTCAGAGCCCTAATCCTTAACTCATCAAAGGAGTAATACTATGAGAACTCTCTATGTTCACAACCAAGACTTCAAAGTCTTTGAGTTCCTCGATAAGGCTTTATGTGGTGGTGTTGTCATCACCATGTCCTTTGAGAGAGCAGCAGAACTCTTCAACTTAAATGAAGTTCTGTTACGTAAGGTGGCTTCACGTCATCCAAAGACTTTCATCCTCCAGAATGAAAGCTTCTCCATTCCTGCCAATGACTTCCTCAACTAATAGGAGTACTACCATGAACCCAATTCCTTTCAAGTACCTCGAGACCTACGAGGTTACTTCCTTGGCTCAGCTTCTCTCAATGACCTCTATCATTGATGAGGCAACCAAAACCTTTAAAGTTGGCGATCAGACCTTCAAAGAAGGAGACTATATCTCATTAGATGGTTCAACTGGTTATGTTTATGGCACCGCAGTTAAGACCGTGCCTGCAAAGATCAGCGGACATTTTGAACGTTTCATGGGATGGGCTGATGCAACGAGAAAATTAGAAGTAAGAACCAATGCAGATACGCCAAAAGATGCAGCGCAAGCTGTTGAATTTGGTGCTCAAGGAATTGGTTTGGTAAGAACCGAACATATGTTCTTTGAAGCAAATCGTATCAAAGCTGTAAGAGAAATGATCGTTTCTAAGACCGTTGCACAAAGAAAGAAAGCATTGGCAAAATTATTACCAATGCAGCAAGGTGATTTTGAAGCGATCTATGAAGTTATGAAAGGCTTGCCAGTAACTATTCGTTACTTAGATCCACCTTTGCATGAATTCTTGCCAACATCTTCTTATGATGTTGCACAATTGGCTACTGAAATGAATATCGAACTAAGTGAATTACGTAGCGTTATTGCGTCTTTGCACGAATTTAATCCAATGATGGGTCATCGTGGATGTCGTTTAGCAATCACTTATCCAGAGATTGCTGAAATGCAAACTGAAGCCGTCATTCAAGCTGCTATCAATGTTAATAAGAAACATCCAGAATATAATATTCATCCTGAAATCATGATTCCTTTAGTTGGCGATAAGAACGAATTAAAATATGTCAAAGATATCGTCGTTAAAAAAGCTGAAGAAGTAATGGAAGCAAATGGTGTTAAGATCGAATATAAAGTTGGTACGATGATCGAGATTCCACGTGCTGCATTATTAGCTGATGAAATTGCGGAAGAAGCTGAATTCTTCTCATTTGGAACAAATGACCTAACACAAATGACTTTTGGTTTCTCACGTGATGATGTTGGTAATTTCTTGAATGATTATTATGATAAAAAGATTTATGAACAAGATCCATTTGCACGATTAGATCAGCATGGTGTTGGAAAATTAGTTAAGATGGCTGCAGATCTAGGCCGTAAAACGCGTCCGGATATCAAGTTGGGTATCTGTGGTGAACATGGCGGTGATCCATCTTCGATCGATTTCTGTCATCGCGTTGGATTGACTTATGTTTCTTGTAGTCCATTTAGAGTGCCAATTGCTCGTTTAGCAGCAGCACAAGCAGCTATGTGTTGATAGCCCATATGAATGCTGAATGCAATGAACACATCCAGCATACCGTTGATCTTGAAGAATTCGATATTCGCTATGGCAGCGAATGCAGCAAGGCCATGCATATCGATGATATCTTTGCACAAGAAAACATTGAATTAATTCCTGCGATATATGCAAATCTTCATCCTAATGGGATGATCAAAAAAGAAGCGTTTGATCATATCCTTACAACGATCTTAAAATGCGTCAAAGCTCATATGCATGAGATCGATGGCATATATTTGCATCTTCATGGAGCTAGCGGCGTATTAGGCCTTGAAGAAGTATCTGGAGAGCATGTAATTGTAAAGATGATCCGAGCTATGGTAGGACGATACATGCCAATCGCGGTAGTGATGGATCCGCATGGCAATCTAACCAAAGAATTTTGTGATAATGTCAATATCGTAAGATGTTATCGAGAATCACCGCATAGTGATGCAATTGCAACCAAAAGAAAGGTTGCATATTTATTGATAGATTTGTTAAAAAATCGCCGACCTATGAAACCGATCATACGAAAGATCCCTATTATGGTAGGCGGGGAAAGAAGCGTTTCTGCTATGGAACCAATGCGTACTCTCAATAAGCTACTTGATGAAGCTGAAAAAGATCCGCGCGTATTTTCATGTTCTTATCATGTCGGGTATATACGGCATGATGATGATAAATTAGGAGCAGCCGTTGTCTTTATCCCAGATCAGCCTAACGATAAAGAATATTGTGAGAAGCAAGCTGATTTGCTGGCAAAATATGTATGGGACCATCGTCATGAATTCAAATTTAGCGGAAACTATGCTGAAGTTGATGATGCAGTTGCTAAAATATTAGCCTGCCACACAAAAACAGCGGTCTTGACTGATTCTGGCGATAATTGTGGAGCAGGTGGGGCTGGAGAGAATACCATCGTATTAAAAGAAATATTAAAACACCCAACCAATAAAAAGATCTTATTTGCAGGAATCAATGATGAATCCTGTTATCAACAACTTAGTCAAGCTAAGCTCAATGAACATCTAGAAGTTAGTTTAGGAATAGGCCGTGATCTTAATAGTGAAACAATTAAGTTACAGGTTACGCTAGTTGGCAAAGGAAAACAAATGTATGCTTCGCATAAATTTATCGGGGATGCGTATATAATAAGGATCGATGATACGATGATCGATGTCATAGTATTGAATCATATCTTACAGTATGGAACCATGGATCAATTCTTGGCGGCAGGTGTTGATTTTCATGATTATGATATTGTAATCGTAAAGATGGGATATTTAGATACAGAATTGATACCCGAAACTAGCTATCATATCATGGCTTTGACTGATGGTCCTACGATCCAACGTTCTGAGAGGATACCTTTTAAAAAAATATACCGCCCAATGTGGCCTATTGATAAAATAGAAGAACTGATCTATATCGAATGATATGAGACTAAGGAGCAATCATGGAAAAAATTCAACCATCATCTTTTAATGGTGATAAACGATGTGATAAAGAAATCTGGGATGCTTATCTTGCAAATGGTCAATTAGCAGGTTTTGATCTGATAAGAGGCAAACCTGTTCCTGATGGTTACTTTCATTTAGTCTCACATGTTTTGGTTCGTCGTCAAGACAATAAATTTCTTTTGATGCAACGGGCATATACCAAAGAAAGCAATGCTGGTTGTTTTGAAGCAAGCGCGCAAGGATCAGCTTTAAAGGGTGAAGATGCCTTGCAGTGTGCTATAAGAGAACTAAAAGAAGAGACAGGTATCATTGCAGGACGATGGCAAAGGATTAACCAATTGATAATTGGAAATTCTTTGATCGTTTGTTATTTATGTGATGTTTCTTTAGAAAATGCTGCCAAGGTTCAGCTTCAAGAAAATGAAACGATTGCTTATCGTTGGTTAGATGAAGATGAGTTTAAGATATTTGTTAATTCTGCTGAAATGATTTCATCTCATCGTTTAAGGCTGTATCCTTTTCTTGCTAAATATGGTTATCTATAAAATTTGAATTTCAAAGCAAATTTTGTTAATATTGTATATGGAGGGAAATGATCATGAATCAAACCAGACATACTTTAAATGAATTATTGGTTGGATTGTTTAACTATATACTTTATATTGAAGAACGTAATATCAAACAAAAAGGGGTTGAGCTTTCGATGAATGATGTTCATATCTTAGAAAGCATTCAGAAAGCTAGTGATAATAGCATGTCGCATATAGCTAGACGCTGTATGATTACGCAAGGAACTCTAACGACTAATGTGGCGAAATTGATCAAAAAAGGCTATGTCATCAAATATAAAGATGATGAAGATAAGAGGATCAGCCGTCTAAAGATCACTGATAAAGCTTTGGATGTTCTTGCAATCCATGATGAGTTTCATAAAGAAATGATCGATAAAGCTCTAAAAGATCTTCATTTAGAAGATAATGAGGTCTTAAATACTTCTTTAGAAAATATCTTGGCATATTTTAGGGAAGAATATTCGATCAAGCCAGATTTAAAAGAAAAAAATGTTGAATAAACATTTTTTTTTGCTTTTTAAAGCGTTTTCCCATGATTTTCACAAAAATTTCACAATAATTTGATAATCAAAGTATTTACTTTGAATATCAAAGCGTGTATACTATACAACGTAAACTTTGAATATCAAAGTAATGGAGGAGAATATGTTAGAAGAAATCAAAGCAGTATTAGAAGAAGCAATCAATGTAGATCCAGATAAGGTAGTACCTGAAGCAAGATTAAAAGAAGATCTAGAAATAGATTCATTATCAGCAGTTGAATTATCTTTGGAGCTTGAAACTAAATTCGATATTACGATCGATGATGAAGAATTAGCAAATTTAGTTACTGTTCAAGATATCATTGATATCGTAAATGCTAAAAAATAGTTTTATGAGCTAATATCTAGCTCATTTTTATATATGAGAGGTTATCTGATGGATACAAATAAGATAAAAGAATTGATCGAGATATTTGAAAATAGCCAAGTTTCAACAATGGAACTTGAAGCTGATGATATAAAACTTAAACTTACAAAGGAACAAGCAGCCTCTGCTAAGGTCATGTCAAATAAGGTTGATATAGAAAACGATAAACAAGAAAATACGTTAACGGAAAGTCAGGAAAAACAAATCAAAGCTCCATTGGTAGGGACTTATTATGAAAGCTTTGCCCCTGGAAGCAAACCGTTTATCACCGAGGGCCAAGAAGTTCATAAGGGAGATATTGTTTGTATAATCGAAGCTATGAAAGTAATGAATGAAATTCATAGTCCATATGATGGTACAGTTAAGAAGATTTGTTTAAATAATGGGGAATTAGTTGAATTTGATCAAACTTTGATCTTGATAGGAGAATAAAATGATAAAGAAGATCTTAATTGCTAATCGTGGAGAGATAGCTGTAAGGATCATTAGAACATGTAAATTAATGGGGATTAGTACGGTTGCCGTATATTCTACCTGTGATAAAGAAGCCCTTCATGTTCAATATGCTGACCAAGCAGTTTGTATTGGCACCCCATTAGCAAAAGATAGTTATTTAAATATGCATAATCTTATACAAGCAGCTTGTAATACGGGATGTGATGCTATTCATCCAGGCTTTGGCTTTTTAAGTGAAAATGCTGATTTTGCTCGACTTGTAGAAGCATGTGGGTTGATCTTTATTGGCCCTAACCCCCAGATCATAGAAAAAATGGGCAATAAGACCAAAGCTAGAGAATTAATGATCAAAGCGGGCGTTAAAGTAGTAAATGGCTCTAAAGTTATCTTAAATGTGGAAGAAGGCATAAAACAAGCCAAAGAGATCGGGTATCCTGTAATGATCAAAGCTAGCAATGGTGGTGGCGGTCGAGGAATGCGGATCGTACGTGATGAAGCTGATTTTGCCATAAATTTTGTAAGTGCTAAAAGCGAAGCCATGGCTTGCTTTGGTAATGATGATGTATATATCGAAAAATTTATCGAAGATCCAAAACATATAGAAGTTCAGATCATGGCTGATAATTTTGGACATGTATATCATCTATATGAAAGAGATTGTTCGTTTCAAAGAAGAAATCAAAAAATGATCGAGGAAGCCCCATGTTTTATGCTTGATCCCAAAGTCAAAGAAGCTGTGATTGCCGATGCCATAAAGGCTTGTAAATATGTTGGCTATAATTCAGTTGGAACCGTCGAGTTTTTAGTTGATAAAAATCATGAACATTATTTTATGGAAATGAATACGCGTATCCAGGTAGAACACCCTGTTAGCGAAATGATCACTGGAATCGATCTGATAAAATATCAGATAAAGATCGCAGAAAATCAGCCATTGATCCTTGATCAATCTAAAATAATCGCTAATGGGCATGCTTTAGAATGTCGGATCAATGCTGAAGATATAAAAAAAGACTTTGCACCAACATGCGGGAAAATTAAGTTTGTTAATTTTCCTGGCGGTAGGGATGTGCGCATTGAGACAGCTATTTATAACGGATATACCATCGTACCTTATTATGATTCAATGATCTTAAAACTAATTACCTATGGACAAACTAGATTAGAATGCATAAAAAAGATGCGTATTGCGTTAGAAGAATTGATCATAGATGGTATTGAAAGCAATGTTGAATTTCATTATTTGGCATTGCATCATAAAAAATTTATCGATGGCACTTATACTACAGGATTTGTGCAAGATTTTATTGAGGAGCTGAAAGACAGTGGAAACATTATTTAAAAAAAGACAAGAAAGGCTAAACATTTTTAAAAAACTGCGCAATCAGGAAAAAATTAGCCCAAAAAAAGAAATTCCCGATCATTTATTTACTAGTTGCCCTCATTGTCATGCAAATTTGGTCACCGCTCAGCTTGCCAAAAATTTATATGTATGTCCGCAATGTGGTCATCATTTCCGTTTATCTGCAAGACAACGAATAAATCAGATCATTGATGAAGGTACGTTCAAAGAAAGCGATAAATATGTACAAACTGAAAATGCTTATGAGTTTGTTGGGTATCAAGAAAAATTAAAACTAAGCTATCAAAAAAGTGGTCTGTTAGAGGGTGTTGTAACAGGTTATGGGAAAATTAACAAGCAAAATGTATGCATAGCGGTCATGGATGCTAATTTTATGATGGGATCGATGGGACATGTCGTTGGTGATAAGATCACCCGACTGATTGAAACTGCTGAAAAAAAACATTTTCCATTAATTATTTTTTGTACTAGCGGTGGGGCAAGGATGCAAGAAGGCATTATTTCCTTGATGCAAATGGCTAAGACTTCTCAAGCCTTAAAACGATTCAAAGAAGCACAAAATTTGTATATAAGCGTATTATGTGATCCAACAACAGGTGGAGTAAGTGCAAGTTTTGCCATGTTAGGAGACATCATGATCGCTGAACCTAAAGCTTTGATTGGTTTTGCTGGGAAACGAGTCATAGAAAAAACCATAAATGAAAAATTGCCTGAAGATTTCCAAACGGCAGAGTTTTTGATGGAACATGGCTTTTTAGATATGATCGTAAAAAGAGATGAAATGAAAAGTGTTTTAGCAAAATTAATAAAAATACATGGAGGTACGCATGGATCTACAGCAAAGATTACAAATGATCAGCGAGCTTGAACAACAAGCCAATATTACTACTGATAATCAAGCGTTAGGTTTGCTCAATGCCAAGATCAAGATCATGAAACAACAGGCATTTGAAAATCTAAGCGCATGGGACCGCGTTTTCTTGGCTCGTCATCCAAATAGAAGCAAATTTCATGATTATCTGCCTCTGTTATTTAATGATTTTATTGAACTGCATGGTGATAGATGTTTTGGTGATGATGCATCGATGATCACGGGATTGGCATATTTCCATGATCTACCAATAACGATCATTGCCCAAGCTAAGGGAAACGATCTTTCTTCAAACTTAAAATACAATTTTGGTATGAATAATCCTTGGGGATATCGCAAAGCTATAAGGATAGCTAAGCAAGCTGAAAAGTTTCATCGGCCAATCATTACATTTGTTGATACGCCGGGAGCTTATCCTGGAAAAACTGCTGAAGAAAATGGTCAAGCCATGGCTATCGCTGATTGTTTAGCCACTTTTTCAAATTTAAAAGTACCAGTTATTTGTGTTGTGCTTTCCGAAGGAGGAAGTGGAGGAGCGTTGGCATTGTCGATAGCGGATCGTATCGTGATGTTAGAAAATGCCATATATTCGATTTTATCTCCTGAAGGATTTGCTAGCATTTTATGGAAAGATGAAAGTCGATATAAAGAAGCTGCTGAGGCAATGAAATTAACAGCATATGATCTAAAAGAATTGGGAATCATCGATCATATCATCAAGGAACCTAAAGGTGGAGTTCAGCAAGATCTTCAAAGCGTCGTTAATAGGCTAGATCAATATATTAGCCAAGAATTAAATCAATTAATAAAAACAAGACCGACGGTTTTATTAAATGCACGTTATGAAAAATTTCGAAGGATTGGTACTATATGATGACAAAGTTAAGGATTTTAGGATATGGCAAAGCTTTAGCACAAAAGCCTATGACCAATGATGATCTAAGCAAAATGGTTGATACCAATGACGAATGGATCTATAGCCGGACCGGAATCAAATCACGATATGTTACGATCGATGAAAATACCAGTGATCTAGGTTATAGAGCAGCTTGTATGGCGATAGATGATGCCCAGATCAATGCTAATGAGCTGGATATCATCATCGTTGCTACCATGACACCAGATAAGTTTACCCCATCTGTAGCAAGTATGATCCAGGCAAGGTTGGGGATAGAAAATGCTAATATCTATGCTTTTGATATAAATTGTGCTTGTAGCGGCTTTATTTTTGCCTTAAAGATAGCTGCAAAGCTATTAGAATCAGGGCAAAAAGCTTTGGTTATCGGTGCTGAAACCTTGAGCAAGATCATTAATTGGCAAGATCGAACGACATGCGTCTTATTTGGCGATGGTGCAGGTGCTATGATCGTTTCTGCTGATGAAAATGCGCAGTCTGCTACATTTTATCTTCATACGATCAATGATGATCAACAGGTATTATTTGCTAATGGCATCTCTTTGGATAGTGCTGAACAACGTTATGGCAATATCCAAATGAAAGGACAAGAAGTATTTAAATTTGCAATCAATGCGATGAGCGAAGCTATTATTAAGGTTTTGGAAGAAGCTGATATTACGCTTGATGATATTAGTTTGATCATTCCGCATCAAGCAAATTTAAGAATAATAAAAGCAGTTGCTAAAAAAATGAATATTGATTTAGATAAATTTTATATAAATTTAGAAAAATATGGCAATACAAGTGCCGCAAGCATTCCGTTAGCCTTAGCTGATGCAAATGATCAACAAATGTTAGGCAATAATAAAAAAATAATCATGGTAGGCTTTGGAGCTGGTTTAAGTTATGGTGCCTGCTTGTTACAGATATAAAGGAGACAATATGTTATTAAATGAACTGTTAAATATTAAATATCCAATTATTCAAGGAGCTATGGCGAATATAGCGACAGGTGAATTTGCTGCAGCCGTATCAAATGCTGGTGGGCTAGGGATAATTGCCAGTGGAGGCTGGGATGATATCCAAACTGAAAAAGAAATCATCAAATGCAAAGAATTAACTGATAAGCCATTTGGCGTCAATGTGATGCTAATGAATCCATTTGCCGATAAGATCATTGATGTCATCATCGCTCAAAATGTTCCGGTTGTAACTACCGGTGCGGGAAATCCTGGAATCTATATCGAAAAATTAAAAAAAGCTGGTATCAAGATATTTCCAGTAGTCGCTAATGTTGCTTTGGCAAAAAGAATGGCAAGATTAAAAGTAGATGGCATCATCGTCGAAGGATGTGAAGCTGGAGGTCATGTCGGTGAAGCAACCACGATGACGCTATTACCACAAATGTGCGATGCGATCGATCTGCCGATCATTGCTGCCGGGGGGATTGCTGATGCTAGAGGGTTCGTAGCAGCTTTGGCCTTAGGAGCTTGTGGAATACAGGTTGGAACATGTTTATTAGTTTCTGAAGAATGTCCAATTCATGATAATTATAAACAAGCTGTCATTAAAGCAAAAGACAATGATACGGTAGTTACAGGCCGTAGTTTAAATACACCTGTGAGGATCTTAAAAAATCATATGAGCCGGCAATATCTAGCCTTAGAGAAAACTTGCGCTTCAGCTGAAGAATTGGAAAAACTGACCTTGGGGGCATTAAGAAGGGCTGTGTTTGATGGTGATATCCAAAATGGCTCGGTAATGATGGGACAAATTGCTGGCTTATGTGATCAAATCAAGCCTTTAAAAGTTATTTTTAAAGATATTTGCACATCAAGCACTAAAACGGTTGAACAATTAAATGAGGCTGTAAAAAGTTTATGATCAAGATAAATGATAGATATTTGAAGCTTCCATTGATCCAAGGAGGAATGGGCGTTGGAATATCTTTAGGTAATTTAGCAGGAAATGTCATGAAGCAGGGTGCGATGGGAACCATATCCTTTGCTCATCCTGGATATTATCGTGCAGATTTTTTAAAAAATAGTCTTCAGGCAAATCTTCAAGCAATTGCAGATGAAGTTAAGAAGGCTCGGGAAATAAGCGATGGTAATGGCTTATTAGCAGCTAATATCATGGTTGCTTCTAAAGATTATAAAGAATATGTAGAAGCTGCCGTTAAAGCAAAGGTAGATGCCATCATTTCAGGGGCAGGCTTACCTTTAGAATTACCAAAATATGTTAAAGATGAAAAGATCTTATTGGCACCTATTGTTTCTAGCGGTAAAGCATGTGAATTGCTTGCAAGGAAATGGGATCGTAACTATCAAAGGATCATGGATTTTGTCGTTATCGAAGGGGCTATGGCAGGCGGACATCTAGGTTTTAAAAAAACTGATGTCTTAGAAGGTAAATGTGAAGATCTAAGCAAGATCTTAAAAGATGTTTTAGCGGTATTATCGCCATATGAAGACAAATATCAAAGAAAGATCCCGGTATTTGTAGCAGGAGGAATTTTTGATGGTAAAGATATTGCTAAATATCTAAAAGAGCAGGCAAGCGGTGTGCAAATGGGAACGCGATTTATTGCGACTTATGAGTGTGATGCCGATCAACGTTTTAAGGATATGATCATCGATTGTCAAAAAGAAGATATCGTTATCGTCAATAGTCCCGCGGGATTGCCAGGCAGAGCCTTGAAAAACGATTTTATCTTAAAAGCCGACAACGGAACTAAGGTTTGCATTGCTAATTGCTTTCATTGTTTGAAAACATGTGATCCATCAGCAACGTATTATTGCATTTCTCGTGCGCTGATCAACGCTGTTAAAGGTAATGTATCAAGCGGCTTGATATTTGTAGGTGAAAATGCTTATCGTGTTAATAAGATGACTAGCGTTGAAGCACTGATCAATGAATTGATGGAAGAATTAGAAAAAGAGATAGGAGCAAATTGATGAAAACAGCATTTATATTTGCAGGACAAGGTGCACAATATGTGCAGATGCAAAAAGATTTTTATGATAATTATGCAGTTGCTAAAAGTATAATGCTAAGATGGATTACGATATCAAAAAAGTGATTTTTGAAGGTCCTAAAGAAGTATTAAATGACACGCTTTACACGCAACCATGTGTATTTTTAGCATCGATGAGCATTTACGCAACTTTAAAAAGCTTAGGTATCGATGCTGATATCGTTGCTGGACTTAGCTTAGGAGAATATAGCGCATTGTGCGCAGCAAACGTATTTGACGTCCAAACAGGCTTGGAAATCATCAAGATAAGAAGCCAGCTGATGAGCAAGGCTTTATCGTGCTATGATAGCAAGATGGCAGCTATCATGAATGCTGATATCCAACAGATCAAAGATGTGATCAAAGAATGTTCAGCGTTAGGAAGCTTAAGCATAGCCAATTATAATAGTCCAACCCAGATCGTTATCACGGGCGAAAGCATAGCAGTGGATTCGGCAGTTGACAAACTTAGAAATATGCCTAAGGTCAAAGCCATTCCTTTAAAAGTAAGCGGGGCTTTTCATAGTCCGCTATTAAAAGAAGCTAGCAATGATTTTACTGCTTATCTTCAAAACTATGATCTTAAGCTTCCTAAAAAAACGATTTATTACAATATCTGTGGTGAACCTATTGATGTTAATGATATATCGTCATTAGCTTTGATCATGGGGAAGCAAATGTCTCATAGCGTATATTTTATGCAAACGATCGAAAATATGATCAAAGATGGGGTTGAACTATTTGTAGAAATAGGACCAGGTTCAACTTTAAGCAAACTTATCAGCAAAATTGCTCCCGCTTCGAAGGTCATAAATGTTGATTCAATTGAAGATATTGCTAAATTACAGGAGGTGTTAGCTAATGAACAATAAGGTTGCTTTAGTTACTGGTGCGCCAAAAGGCATTGGTCAAGCCATTGCTTTGAAACTTGCTAAAGATGGTTTTGATATCGTTATAAACTTTCATTCAAGCCAAGATAAAGCTATCCAATTACAATCTTTGATCCAGGATTTAGGACAGAAAGCATGGATCTGTCAAGCCAATGTTGCTGATGGTAAAGATGTAGAGAATATGTTTAAGATGATAAAGGAAGAATGTGGTAAGCTTGATGTTTTGGTTAATAATGCGGGAATAACTAAGGATAACTTATTATTAAGACTTAAGGATGAAGAATTTGACCAAGTTATAGCAACTAATCTTAAAGGATGTTTTAATTGTACCAAACATGCTGCAAAGCTTATGTTCAAACAAAAAAAAGGGAGCATCATCAACATTAGCAGCGTCATTGGTTTAATAGGCAATATTGGTCAGGTTAATTATGCAGCATCTAAAGCGGGGATCTTGGGAATTACCAAATCTGCGGCTAAAGAATTAGCTCGTTATAATGTTAGGGTCAATGCCGTTTGTCCAGGATTTATTGAAACAGATATGACCAAATCCTTAGATACAAGTTATGTAGATGATATCATCAAGAATAGTGCATTGCAGCGTTTAGGGAAACCAGAAGACATAGCTAATACCGTAAGTTTTTTAGCAGGTGACATGAGCGGATATATTACAGGACAAACCATCTGCGTAGATGGCGGCATGGTATTTTAGGAGGAAGTTGCAATGAACAGAAGAGTAGTTATTACCGGTTTAGGAGCAATAACGCCAATAGGCAATGATGCTGAAAGCTTATGGCAAGCCATTGAAGAAAATAAATGTGGGATTGCCAAGATCACATCATTTGATACCAGTGATTATAAGGTTAAATTAGCTGCTGAAGTCAAAGATCTAGATCCCGAAAAATATTTTAGCAAAAAAGATCTAAAGTTTAATGATCGTTTTGTACAATTTGCGCGTATTGCAGCAAGACAAGCAATAGATGATAGCGATATCGATCTGCAATTGATCGATCATGAACGCTTAGGTGTGATAGTTGGTTCGGGAATCGGAGGAATCGCAACGATCGAACAAGCTAAGCAAAATTTAACTGAAAAAGGAAATGGCAAGGTATCACCTTACTTTATTCCTATGAGCTTGATCAATTTAGCTGCTGGGAATATAGCTATCGATATGAAAGCACATGGCAGCTGCTATGCACCAGTAACTGCATGTGCTGCTGGTACCAATGCTATCGGCGAAGCTTTTCATCAAATTCGCGATGGTTACATGGATATCATGATTACTGGTGGCGCAGAAAGCTCGATTACCCCATTAGCGATTGCTGGTTTCCAAGCGATGCGAGCATTATCAACGCAACAGGATATTCATAGAGCATCGATTCCTTTTGATCAAGAACGTTCGGGCTTTGTCATGGGTGAAGGAGCAGGTATCTTGATCTTAGAAGAATTAGAACATGCTCTTAAAAGAAAAGCCAGGATCTATGCTGAAATTATCGGTTATGGCAGCAGCTGTGATGCTTATCATATAACTTCGCCTTCAATTGATGGCGCAATGCCTGCCAAAGCCATGGAACGAGCTTTAAACGATGCCATGTTGCCATATACGAAGATCGACTATATCAACGCCCATGGAACAAGCACAAAGCTAAATGATCTAACTGAAACAACGGCTATTAAAAAAGCTTTTAAAGATCATGCATATAAATTAGCTGTATCCAGCACCAAAAGCAACACCGGTCATTTATTAGGTGCAAGTGGTGCTGTCGAAGCTATCATATGTACCAAAGCCCTACAGGCACAAATGATACCTGCTACGATAAATTATCAGCTACCAGATGAACAATGTGATCTTGATATCGTAGCGAACGTAAATCGTTATCAACCACTAAACTATGTCATGAGCAATTCTTTAGGCTTTGGCGGTCATAATGCATCAATCATCTTAAAGAAATGGGAGGAAGAATAAGCAATGATCTTAGATTCAAATCAAATTCAAATGATCATTCCACATCGTTATCCATTTTTGCTTGTTGATCGTATTGAAAAAATGGAAGAAGATACAATAATTGGAAAAAAATGCGTAAGTGCTAATGAAATGCAATTTTTAGGACATTTCCCCCAAAAACATGTGATGCCAGGGGTTTTGATCATTGAAGCATTAGCGCAAACCGGATGCGTATTGTTGCTATCTAAACCAGAAAACAAAGGCAAGATCGCATATTTTGCAGGCATTGATAAAGCCCGTTTCTATAAACAGGTCGTTCCGGGAGATACTTTAGAATTAACCGTGGTCTTTACTAAAAGCAAAGCCGGGATCTGTTTTGCGGATGCTTATGCTAAGGTCGAAGATAAGATCGTTTGCAAAGCATCGATCATGTGTGGAGTTAATTAATATGATCTATGGGATTGGCAATGATATCGTCAAGATCGAACGCTTTGAAAAAAACAAAGATAAATTAGCTAAAAGGATCCTGACTGCTCAAGAATATGAACTATATATGAAAAAAAATAGGAGCATTGAATTTTTAGCTGGACGTTTTGCTGCTAAGGAAGCGATCATCAAGGCAAGCAATCAAGCCTTGAGCATGCAAAAGATCAATGTCTTATACAAAGATGGTAAACCAGAAGTTAGGACTGAAAATGAAATGTTTTTATTAAGCATCGCTCATGAGCGCGAATATGCTACGGCTGTAGCCATAAAGGTTGGATGATGAAAATATCGGTTGTTTTGAAAGGATTGCTGATTGCTCCCTGGGCATATCTTAATTGTTTTTATCATCAAGATAAAAGCTTTGAGGAACGCTATGCATTTGTAAAACATGTCAGCAAGTTTATCATTAAGTTTTTAGGATATGATCTACAAGTTAAATACGAAGAAGCGTTTGATTTGGAAAAACCTATCTTTTATGTCTCGAATCATCAAGGAACGATCGATCCTGCCATGATCGTTGCTAGTTCGCCAACTAGTTTAAGCTTTATTTCAAAAAAAGAAAATGAAAAGCTTCCCTTGTTAGGAGAATATGCATCATTGATCGATACGATCTATTTTGATCGAAACAGCAAACAAGGAAATATCCATATGCTTAAAGAAGCATTACGTTATCTAAAAAATGGTCGTAACATCTTGATATTCCCGGAAGGAACCAGATCCAAACAAGATCAAATGAATGCCTTTAAAGAAGGAGCTTTAAGACCATGCTATATGGCAAAAGCAAATGTCGTTGCGGTAGCGTTAAATAATGCATATTGCCTGGACGTCAAAGGAAAACATGAAAAAAGGCTGCAGATCACTTATGGAAAACTGCATCCTTATGAAGAATATAAAGATATGGAATATGATGATTTTGCAGCAATGATCTATCAAGAAATAGCTGCAAAGGTCAATAATTGCGAATAGATATCTCAGCTGATGATAAGGTCATGATCTTATCATCTTTTTTAATGATCAAACCGCCTTGGTTGTCAATATCAACAGCATAAGCTAGATAAGTTTCTTGTGGGGTAATAACGGTTATTGGTTTATTCAAGACGATGCAGTGCTTACGATATAAAGCAAGGTATGCTTTCGTATCTTCATGATCATGGTAATAGTCATAAAAATATTGCAAGATGCTGATGATCAGCTGGTCCCTTGGCAAGATCTGGGAAGTATGTTCTTCGATCGTTGTGGCGATATCGTGTAACTGTGAGCAAAATGAATGTTTATGTACATTGATCCCGATACCTATGATCGTACGATTATCATTAGGGCCAAAATATTGATTTTCGATCAAGATCCCTGCTATTTTTTTGTTAGCTATCATTAAATCATTTACCCATTTTATTTGGCAATCAAGCTTATATGTTGCCTGGATTGCCTTAAAAACAGCACATGAAACCATGATGCTTAACAAGGGGAGCGTTTGAATATTTTTTTGTGGCTTTAATAAAAAGGACATATAGATCCCATTGTCTGCAGGACTTAAAAAGTGTCGGCCATTGCGACCTTTACCATTATTTTGTTGATTTGCTAGCAAAACATATCCTTCTTTTATCGCAGGATCTAGTTGTTTAAGATCATCATTGGTAGAACCGGTGCAATCAACTAATTGGATATGATGAAAAAAAGCTGGTACATGCTGTTGAATTTTTAGTAAATTAATATCTTTCATGAAAAGATTATATCATTTATAAGCATTTAAATTGCAAAAATATCGTCTATCTTTTAAGATATTTAAAAAGAAGAGGTGTCTATGAATTATATCTTAACGTTGTTCATACCATTTCTTGGCACGACCTTAGGAAGTGCCATGGTATTTTTATTAAAAGATAAGTTAGATGATAAGATCCAAAAGGCCATGCTAGGATTTGCTAGTGGCGTAATGGTTGCTGCTAGCTGTTGGTCCTTGATCATTCCAAGCATTGATATGAGCGTGCAACTAGGCAAGCTTGCTTTTGTTCCTGCGGCAGTTGGTTTATTATTAGGTTTTCTTTTTTTGCTAGGTTTAGATTTTTTGATCCCACATTTGCATGTTAACAGCGAAAAACCTGAGGGTTTGCAAAATACAAATATTTCGCGAACCATGATGCTATTATTTGCTGTAACCTTGCATAATATACCTGAAGGAATGGCGGTAGGGGTTATCTTTGCTAGTTTCATGAATGGAAATTCATTGATAACGCTTGCTGCAGTCTTTGCTTTGTGCATAGGTATTGCAATTCAGAATATTCCTGAGGGAGCAATCATATCTTTGCCATTAAAAAATGAAGGAAATAGCAAATTTAAGTCTTTTGTATATGGCAGTTTAAGCGGCATCGTTGAACCGATCGCGGCTATCATAACCATATGGCTGATAAATCTTATCGAACCATTATTGCCATATTTCTTAGCTTTTGCAGCCGGTGCAATGTTGTATGTGGTAGTTGAAGAATTGATTCCTGAAGCAAGTGAGGGCGAACACTCTAATATTGCAACCATTGGCTTTGCATTAGGATTTATCATCATGATGATCCTTGATGTTGCCTTGGGATAAAAATATGGTTAATTTATTTGACAAGCAAATTAATTTGTTGTATAAAATAAGTAATGCAATGAAAAGGACACGATCAATAGGAAAGATCATGCAGAGAGCTGATTGGTTGGTGCAAAATCAGAAGATCGCTTATTGATTACTACCTTGGAGCAGCTTCTTAATCGAAAGCCGTTTGACATGCGTTAAATGTCTTGAGGGTCATTGTTATAAACAATGGAATTAAGGTGGTACCGCGTGTTTAAACGTCCTTTTAGCTAAGGACGTTTTTTTTATAGAAAGGAAGATAAAAAATGATCAATATCAAAGAAGATGAACAGCTACATGTCTTGAATCACAGTTGTGCCCATTTATTGGCACAAGCCGTAAAACATTTATATCCAAATGCAAAATTTTGGGTAGGT
>CASGCC010000050.1 GCA_949299585.1 uncultured Bacillota bacterium
ATGGAAAAGATTATGAGTATTCTCATGATTATAAATATCATATGACAGATATGGTTTGTATGCCGGATGGATTGATCGATCGTCAATACTATAAACCAAGCGATCAAGGTTCTGAAGTAAAAGTAAAAAATCGTATGGACTATATCAATGCGATCAAGGCGCAACTTAGAAAGAGCAGGAGAAAGAAATGAAAATTGCGATACATTCATTAAAAGATACGCAGGAATTTGCCCAAAAAATGGCAAATCTTTGTAAAGATAAACAAATCGTTATCACTTTAGATGGAGATCTTGGTGCAGGAAAGACTACCTGGACAAAAAGTTTTGGGAAGGCTTTAGGTGTTAAAGATGTAATAAATTCTCCAACGTTTACGATCCTTAAATCGTATACGATGGAAAATGGAAAACCTTTGCATCATATTGATGCATATCGCTTAGAAGGAACAAATCAGGATCTAGGATTTGAGGAGTTATTTGACGACGATATTTGTGTTATTGAATGGGCAAAATTTATTGAAGATTTTTTGCCAGAAGAGCGATTAGAAATTACGATTAAGCGTTTAGATGAAGATTCAAGATTATTTATATTTGAGCCAAAAGGTAAAAAATATGAACAAATAGTAAAGGAGCTGATTAAATGATAACTTTAGGATTAGATACAAGCCATAAATATTTAGTAGTAGCTTTGATAAATGATAATAATGAGATAATTGATGGTATTTCACAGTTTTGTCCTAAAAAGCAATCTGAGTATATCTTAGTAGAAATAGATCGATTATGTAAAAAAAATAATATCAAACCATTTGATATCGGAAGCGTGGTTATTACCAAAGGACCTGGAAGCTATACTGGGGTAAGGATCGCCATGACAGTAGCAAAAGTAATCTGCGCGTTAAGAAACATCCCATTGTATACTTTAAATACCTTAGAATTTATGGCAGAAGATAATTGTTTAGTTTTAATGGATGCTAGAGGTAATCGAGCATATTATGGCAAATTTAAAGAAGGAAATTTAATTGGTGAAGTTGCAGTAGATGAATTGGAAAAAATTAAAGATATCAAAGAAGACCTACCTATCATAGGTGATGGCTCATTATTAAATGAAGCAGATAATTATCCTGAATTAGTACAAAAATTTATCCAACATCGTAACAAATGGCATTTAGAAGAAAATGTTCATACTGTCGTACCGCTGTATTTAAAAGACGCTTCAAGTTATATGGTAAAAAAATGATTGAACAAATGACAATTGATGATCTGCAAGATGTCTGTCAGTTGGAAGAAATATTATTTACTTCTAGTTGGAAAATGAATGATTTTTTATACGAACTAAATGATAATCCATATAGCTGTTACTTTGTTTATAAATTAAACAATAAGGTAATTGGATATATTGGTGAATGGATCACATTTGAGCAAGCGCAGATCACTACCTTAGGAGTTGATCCTGAATATCAAGGCCAAGGAATTGCAACATCTTTATTAGAACACGCAATTTTAATAGCTAATCAAAAACAATGTGAAATCATGAGCTTAGAAGTTAGAGTATCAAACATAGTAGCTTTAAATCTTTATAAAAAGCTCGGTTTTGAAATTGTTAATATAAGAAAAGGTTATTATCAAGATAATCATGAAGATGCTTATCTTATGATCAAACCGTTAGGAGGAAGTTTATGACGCAATTAATTTTAGCAATTGAATCAAGTTGTGATGAGACTGCTTGCGCTATCATCAAAGATGGAAAAGAAATATTATCGAATGTTGTCTCATCGCAGATCAACATCCATAAATTATATGGTGGTGTCGTACCAGAAGTTGCTAGCAGGATACATGTAGAAAATATTTCTTGCGTAATATGTGAAGCTTTAGAAAAAGCACAGATCAAAATGGAAGATATCGACGCAATAGCTTTTACTCAAGGTCCAGGTTTGATTGGATCTTTGCATGTTGGGGTACAAGCTGCTAAGACGATCAGTTGGCTTTATAATAAGCCCTTGATACCGATGCATCATATCATGGGACATATATATGCCAATAATTTTATTTGTGATATGCAATTTCCATTACTAGCACTTGTCGTTAGTGGTGGACATACCGAAATAATATATATGAATGATGAATTTAGCTTTGATATCGTTGGTACGACCCAGGATGATGCCATTGGTGAAGCATATGATAAAGTCGCAAGGGTACTTGGATTGGGTTATCCAGGAGGACCAGCAATCGATAAATTAGCAAAAGAAGGCCAAAAACATTATATTTTACCTTTACCAAAAACAGAAAGCCCATATGATTTTTCTTTTTCCGGACTAAAAAGCGCTGTTTTGCAGCTTATTCAAAAAGAAGAAAAGAACGGACAAGAAATAAACAAAGCTGATCTTGCATATGCTTTTCAAGAAGTAGCTTTGAAATCGTTGATTGGAAAATTAATGAAGGCAGTAGAAAATTATGATGTTAAACAAGTTCTTTTAGCTGGAGGTGTTGCAGCAAATTCACGGCTTCGTGAAATTATTACCGATCAAATGAAAAAGTATCCAGATATATTATTAACGATTCCACCACTATGGTGTTGCACTGATAATGCAGCTATGATCGGGGCGGCAGGAAGCGTAGCTTTTAAATACCTTAAAACCTACGATCTTAGTTTAAGTGCAATGCCAAGCAAAGAAATGCAATAGTTAAACAAATTATATATTTCACAATTTTTGTTATAGTGATAGAATAGTATTGGGTGATTAACATGGAAGAAACAAAAAAAGTTCCTCAAGCAACATTACAGCGCTATCCTTTATATTTAAAAGCTTTAAGAAAATTAAAATCTGATGGGGTTGGACATATAATGTCAGAAGATCTGGGAAAATATGTATCGATCAAATCAACGACCATTAGAAGAGACTTTTCTTTTTTAGGAAATCTTGGAAAACAAGGATATGGATATGACGTTGATTTTTTGATAGAGAAATTTAGCAATGAATTAGGTGTCGGCTTTGATGAGAAAATTATTTTAGTTGGTGTTGGAAACTTAGGACGAGCTTTGCTAAATTATAATAATTGGAATCATGTTGTAGGAGAGATTGTCTGCGGATTTGATATCAAGCCAGAGAATATCACTGTAGATATTCCCGTTTATAATATTAATGAATTGGGCGAACATATTCCTAAAGGATGTAGGATCGCAATATTAACGATATCTACGAATGTACAAGATACGGTCGATAAATTAGTGGCTAATGGTGTTAATGGTATCGTTAATTTTACCAGTGAACATTTTAATGTGCCAAAGACCGTATATGTAAAATCTATAGATGTAGTTTCAAGCATTCAGGAATTAGTGTTTGAAACAAACGCAATGAGTAAATAGGGGGCAAATAAGTTATGTTAACATTTATGACGGTAAGAGAGTTATATGAAGTAACGCTGAGTGCCGATCAAATAGAAAAAGATCAAATTGAATATGTACAATTAGAAGGCTGGATCCGCACTAACCGCAATAATGGATCGGTGGGATTTATTGAATTGAATGATGGTACATATTTTAAAAATGCACAATTGGTTTATACGAAAGAGCTATCCACCTTTGCTCAGATCGATAAATATTCAACAGGAAGTGCCATTAATGCCATAGGTAAGTATAAGATCACTCCAGATGCTAAACAGCCTTATGAAATTGAAGTAACTCAAATTGAACTAGAAGGTGATTGTGATAACAGTTATCCACTACAAAAGAAAAGACATTCTTTTGAATATCTGCGAGAGATCCCACATTTAAGGCCACGTGCAAATACTTTTAGTGCTTTATATCGCGTTAGAAACGTTTTATCAATGGCTATTCATGAGTTTTTTCAAGATCAAGGATTTATGTGGGTACACACTCCTATAATTACCGGAAATGATGGAGAGGGTGCTGGAGAACTATTTAAGGTAGAAACCGGAAAAAAAGAAGAATTTTTTGGTAAGGAAGCGTATTTGACCTGCACAGGTCAGCTACATGTTGAAGCATTTGCCTTAGCATTTAGGGATGTCTATACTTTTGGACCAGCTTTTAGAGCTGAAAATTCGCATACGCCGATCCATGCAGCAGAATTCTGGATGGTTGAACCAGAGATTGCTTTTGCTAATTTAGAAGATGATATGAATTTGATCGAAGATATGATCAAATACTGCATCGATTATGTTTTGGAAAATGCAAGCGTTGAAATGGACTTCTTTAACAATATGATCGATAAAGAGTGTCTAGAACGCATCAAGAAGGTACGTGATAGTGAATTTAAACGTATGACTTATACTGAAGCAATCGAAATTTTAGAAAAAGCTAATGTTAAATTTGAGAATAAAGTATATTGGGGCATGGATCTAAATACTGAGCATGAAAGGTATATATGTGAAAAAGTAGTTAATGGTCCAGTTTTCCTGACTGATTATCCAAAAGATATCAAAGCATTCTATATGCGTTTAAACGATGATGGCAAAACCGTCGCTGCTTGCGATTTATTGGTGCCAGGCGTTGGCGAATTGGTTGGCGGAAGTCAAAGAGAAGAACGTTATGATGTATTAAATCAAAGGATGGATGAGTTGAATATGAACAAAGAAACTTTGCAATGGTATCTTGATCTTCGCCGTTACGGGGGATGCCAACATGCTGGTTTTGGTTTAGGATTTGATCGTTTCTTGATGTATCTAACGGGAATGGGTAACATTCGTGATTGTGAACCATATCCACGTACGACTAATAATTGTGTTTTTTAAAGATTAGATTTAAATCTAATCTTTTTAATGTAAAAGGAGCATAGTGATGAAAGAATATCTATTAAAAGAAAACGAAGATGGCTCAAAGATATACGTAAGCGATGTCCATAAGGTGTTATTAGAAATGCTGAAAGACATCGATGAAGTATGCCGCAAAGCTGATATTCCATATTGGTTGAATGGCGGCAGCGCATTAGGCGCATTTAGACATAAAGGTTTTATTCCTTGGGATGATGATGCCGATATCGCTATGATGTATGAAGATTATCTGCGTTTTATCGAAGCTTTAAAAAAATATCTGCCTAAAGAAAAATATTATTTTCAATGTTTTGAAACGCATAAAGAATATAATGTTTTGATCCCAGCTATGAAAATCCGAAAAAAAGGCACATACTTAAAAGAAGTAAACACGCTTTTAGCAAATAGATGCAAAGATGGTGATGGAATATTCGTAGATGTTTTTGTTTATGATCATTGCACAAAAAACAAATTTATAGATCTTCCATTTAGGATCTTAAATCAAATATTGATGCCTTTTATCATAGCTTTTGATAACATTGGGATAAATCCTTTGTTTTTAAAAAGGTGGTTCGTATCAAATGCACGTTTATACGGTAGAATAAATAAGGATTCTAAATATATTGGCTTTGATCTAACTTGGACCTTTAAATCACCGCTAAAACCATTTATTTTTGAATATGATGATATATTTCCAGTTAGATATGTAGATTTTGAAGACACTAAGCTACCTGTAGCCAATAAAATTCATGAGTATTTATGTACAGCCATTGCTCCTAGTTACAATACTTTACCACCAGAAAATAAAAGAATGCCTAAGCATATCGTAGATATTAAATTGTAATCATGCTTTACCAAATTAATAAAGGCTGTAAATCTTTTGGAGCAGAAGATGTATTTGCTGACATTCAATTTGAAATCAAAAATAATGAAAAAATTGCTGTTGTTGGCAGAAATGGCTGCGGGAAATCTACATTATTAAAATGTATCTTAGGGGAAGAAGAATTAGATAAAGGGACTATACATCAATTATCAAATACGACAATCGGCTATTTAAGTCAGAATGCTTTATCTGATAAAGAAATTACGGTTCAAGAAGAAATGAATAAAGCATTCAAAGAAATTTTTGCAATTCAAGATCAATTAAATGAAGTTGAGCAATTAATGAAAACTGATAGCAGCGAAAAAATCCTAAATCGTTATGCTAATTTATTAGAAAAATTTGAAGCTTTAAATGGATATAATTATCAAGCCGAACTAGAAACTGTTTTCTGTCGCTTTGGTTTTGAAAAAAAAGATCTGATGCGAAAGATCAATACATTTAGCGGTGGTCAGCAAACAAGGATAGCATTTGTAAAACTGTTGATTATCAAGCCCGATATATTATTATTGGATGAACCAACCAATCATTTAGATTTAGAGACGATCGAGTGGCTAGAAGGATATTTGAAAAAATATCCTAAAGCGGTAGTTTTGGTTAGCCATGATAGGATGTTCTTGGATGATATCGTTGATGTAGTATATGAAATAGAGTATGGGCAAATGAAAAAATATATTGGTAATTATTCATCGTTTGTCAATCAGAAAAAAATGGATCTAGAAAGGCAGGAAAGTGCATATAATCGTCAGCAAAAAGAAATTGCTCATTTAGAAGCTTTGATCGAAAAATTTCGTTATAAAGCCACTAAAGCTAGCTTTGCGCAAAGCAAGATCAAGTTTTTAGAAAAGATGGAAAAGATAGATGAAGCAAAACAGCCTGATAATAAGACTTTTAAAGCTCATTTTACGCCAAGAACCAAAGGCGGAAAAGATGTATTGATCATTGATGATTTGGCAATTGGGTATGATCGAGAATTATGTAGGCTTTCATTGCAGATCCAAGCTAATGATAAAATCGCTATTATTGGTCCTAATGGTTGTGGAAAATCAACGCTATTAAAAACTTTGGTAGGTCAGCTTAAACCATTAGACGGAAGCTTTTTATATGGACACCATATTGAAACAAGCTATTTCGATCAACAACCAGCTCAGATCAATAATGAAAATTCTGTTTTGGAAGAACTATGGAATCAATACCCAGACATGGATAGAACCAGCATAAGAAGTGTTTTAGGACAATTTTTGTTCAGTGCAGAAGATGTCTTTAAGAATGTTAGTGTACTAAGCGGTGGTGAAAAAGTTAGATTAGCCCTAGCAAAGATACTTTTAGAACATGGTAATTTTTTAATACTTGATGAACCTACCAATCATTTAGATATCATTTCTAAAGAAGCTTTAGAAGAAGCTTTAAACGGATATTCGGGAACGATCCTTTTTGTTAGTCATGATCGATATTTCATCAAACAAATTGCAAATAAAATATTAGTTATCGAAGATGGTAAAACGACCTTATATCCATTTGGCTATCAGCAATATAGCGAAAGCAAAAATAATGATGTTGTTTCAATAGAACATCTTGAATCTAACAAAAAAGATAAAGATGTTCGCATAAAACCACTTAATATTGGAAAGGAAATAGCAAAGCTAGAAAAGCAAATAAGCGCCAAAGAAGAAGAGTTAGCTGATTTGCGAGAATTAAGATATGAACCAGAGTATTATCATGATTTTCAAAAAATGAATGATTTAGATGAGAAGATCGATGATGTACATAATGAAATTGAAAATCTTATGATAAAATGGGAAGAACTATCCAATATGAATTAATCATAATATTGATTTAGAAGCACTTGATTTTCAAATGAAACAAGAAAGCGCAAAGCAAAAAATGAAAATTGTTACATAAGCATTTTTCAAATTTACATATAATTATGTGAAAAATAAGTGTTTTTTTCTTGAATATTTTATGACATTGATATAAAATATACACATGCATAAAAATCTATGCAAGGGAGGATATTATGAAGAAATTATTGTTAACTCTAATGGCCTTGTTAATGAGCGTTTCTCTAGCATCTTGCTCTAGTTCTACGAACAATGGAACTACAACTACTGGCGGTGAAACTGCAGGAACGACCGCTGTAGATTCAGTTGCGGACTATACTGGTCCAACTGAATGGGTAGAAGCAACTTCTAGAGAAGTTCAAAACATGGACTATGTTGCAACTCAATTAGCAACAGACCACGAATTGAATGCAAACTTTGTAGACGGCTTATTAGAAAATGCTCCATCTGGGGAATTTGTTGGAGCTTTAGCTGAAAGTTGGGAATCTAATGAAGATGCAACAGTATGGACATTCCACTTAAGACAAGGTGTAAACTGGGTTACAAGCACTGGTGAAGTTTACGATGAAGTAAAAGCTCAAGACTTTGTAACAGGTTTAAGACACGGAGCAGAATTTTCTGCTGAAGCAAATGTATTAAGCGGAATCATTGCTGGTTATTCTGAATATGTTGATGGCAAAGATTTCTCAGATGAAGCATTTGCTAATGTAGGCGTTAAAGCAATCGACGATTATACTGTTGAATATACAATGGCTTCTCCTACACCTTATTTCTATACATTGACTACTTACAATGTATTGTTCCCTATCAACGAAGAATTCTTGACTTCTAAAGGTACAGGATGTGCTTTAGGTTCACCTGATGCAAATAGCTGTTCATTTGGTGCAGCAAGTGCTGATTCAATTCTTTACAATGGTGCATACTTGTTATCAGTATTTGATGCAAAATCTCAAACTGTTTTAGTTAAGAACCCTAATTACTGGGATGCTGATCATGTATATATGGAAAAAGTTACTCGTATCTATGATGATGGTTCTGATCCATATTCAATCATCAAGGGATTTGAACAAGGAACTTATGTACAAGCTGGCTTAAATGCAAGCTGGGCAGATTATGCTGACTATGCTGAAAAATATGCTGCAAACGCATATCCTGAATTGCCAAATGCTTATGCATTCGGTGTTGTATTTAACTATAACCGTCAGATCTGGGATAACACAAATTATGCTACAACTGATGAAGCAAAAGAAAATACGCATAATGCAATCTTGAATGAAAACTTCCGTAAAGCATTAAGAGCTGCTTATGATAAAGAAGCTTATCTTGCTACAAGTGCTCCTGATGAAGTTGCTAAATCTACTTTAAGAAATATCAATGGTTTCCCTCAATTAGTTTATAATAGTGAAGGAACAGCATATGGTGATTTGATTACTGCAGCTTATAATGAAGCAACTGGTGAAAGTGTTGATCTTGCCGATGGTCAAGATGCATTCTTAAATCCTGAAGCTGCTTTAGAATACATCGAAGCAGCTAAGGAAGAAGGCGTTGTATTCCCAGTTCACTTAGATATGCTAGTAATTGAAACTAGCGATAGACTAGTTAAACAAGCTCAATCAATGAAACAATCAGTTGAAGAAAATACTGATGGACAGATCATCATTGAATTAGTATTAAAAGATGAAGATACTGTTCGAAATATTGCATATTATAACCAAGATCCAACTTTGGCTGATTATGATATTTCAACATTTACTGGATGGGGACCTGACTATGCCGATCCTAAGACCTTCGTTGATATCTATTCACCAGATGCAGGTTACTATATGACTTCAATTGGTTTATCTAGCGAATTTGAAGGCGATAAAGACATCAAAGAAGCTATCGGCTTATATGAATACTATGATTTATATCAAGCAGCAGATGCAATTACTGATGATCTAGATGCTCGTTATGATGCATTTGCAAAAGCTGATGCATATTTGATCGAACATGCTATCTTTGTTCCAACAAGCCAAAACAGCAGAGCTATGTTAGTTTCTAAAATGGTTCCATTTACCAGAAGCTATGGAGCAAGTGGTATTTCT
>CASGCC010000051.1 GCA_949299585.1 uncultured Bacillota bacterium
ACAAAATTTAAAGGTTGAAGAATATATCACCAAAGATACCCCTTTAAAATTAGTTATCAGCAATGGTCCAGATCCAGAAAAAGAAATCGAACTTATCGATTTTAAGGATAAAACTGAAGACGAGATCAAAAAATGGTTTGAAGACAATAAATTTACCGATGTAACATTCGAATATGTCGTCAGTGAAGAAGTCGAGAAAGGTAAATTTGTTAAGATCAATATCGATGGCAATAAGGCTAAGCGCAATGCTTTGATCTTAGTAAGCATATCAGCTGGTGAAGATGCGCTTGGACTTGAAATTACCATGCCAGATTTTAGCGATTATACCAAAGCCAATATCCAAGCATGGGCCAAGGAAAATCTTATGAGCGTGACTTTTGAAGAAGAAGCAAGCACGACGATTGCCGAAGGCAAGGTCATTTCTCAATCGCCAAAAGCTGGAGAAAAAACTAAGACCGGTGAAAAAGTTACCGTTGTCTTATCAAGTGGCGCTGGCATCAGCGTAAAAAGTCAGGTTGGTAAAAGCTCTAGCGATGCTGTAGCTTGGGCCAAAGAAAACGATTTGAAATATACCCTTAAAGAATATTATAGCACTAAAACCAAAGGTACTATCATTGCCCAAACTCCTTCAAGCGGTACTTTAAAAGCCGGCTCGACCATAACCTTTGAAGTATCGGTTGGCTATGTACCTATCAACAATTATACTGATCGTTCGAAGCAGGAATTCGTTACTTATATCAATGGTATCAATACCCTTTATAATGGCTCTGCTAAGATCAATATCAGCTTTACTGAAAAAGATTCAGATAAAGCAGCTGATACCATCTTAGCTATCACCATTAATGGCAAGACAATAACTGGCACGGAAATGGTTCCACCTGGCACAAATATCGTCGTTACCATCTCCAAAGGAAAATCAATCGATATCGTCAGCTATGCAGGTAAATCCGAAACTGATTTCAAAACTTATCTAAGCAATAATGGCATGAGCGCTGGATCCCGTTCAGAACAATATAATGATTCTATCGCTAAAGGCAATATCATTTCTAATGATACCGGAACCAAAGCCCAAGGTTCTTCGATAAATTATATCGTTTCCTTAGGTGCTTATGGCGGTCCTAGTTCTGATCTATATCAAGCCGGCAAAGCTTTCAGCTATCTGCAAAATGAGATCAATGCCGCCAACAGCAAAGGTGCAGGATGGACCTTGAATAAGACCGATGCCGGGCAAACCAGTTATGAACAAGGCATCATCACCGAAGCCTGCAGCGCTAGCGGTAAGACCATAACCTGTAAAGTTTCTAACGGCGCTTATGTAACCGTCCCAAGCTTTACTACCAATCCATGTGGCAATGTTGCTAAATGTTCGATCGATGGCTTAAATTATGAAGTATCGACGCAAGCTGATTATAGCAATGTCGAAGCTGGCAAGGTCGTATCAATGAACCCAGCAGCAGGTAGCTCCGTTGCCAAAGGCACTACGATCAAAGTTGTATTATCTAAAGGTCCAAAACCTATCCAAGCTTGCCCTGCTGATGCAACTGGTCCAGGAAATGGGGATTGCACATGTAACAATGCTGATTATGAATATGATAGCAATAGCAATTCTTGCGTATTAACTTATGTAACCACACCAAACATCAGTTTAGGAATCTTAAGTTCTGATTCTTATGACAGCGCCGTGGCTAATGTGAAAAATGCTTATGCAGCTGTTGGATTAGGAAATAATTTAAATTTTGTTAAAGTATCATCTGAAGAAGCTAGCGGTGCTAGTGCTGGAAAGATCTTATCTATCGATCCTGCTCCAAATACTCGCATAAATATCAATCAAACGATCACAGTTAAGATCGTTGGTTAAAAAAAAGATACCATCAGCCATTGGCAAATGGTATCTTTTTTCATGCATTTAAAAAGAGTGCTATTTGCACTCTTTACTCTGTAATATCAGCAGTTACTGTTGTATCGGCATCTGACGCATTTTCTGTCGTTTCTGCGCTTGTTTTAGCAGAAGATATAGTTAATACAAGCCTATCTCTAACGCTGCTCTTAGCAAGCTTGAAATTGCGTCCTGTATTCTTAGCAGTTACATCTAGTTTCATTTCATCATAGTAATCAGTAACTTCAAAGATATCATGATAATCACCATTGATGATTTCCATATAAACAATATATGTTCCATCAGGAATATTGCTCAAAGAATTAACTTCTTTGAAACATGCATTAGAATAATCATATGACAGTTTCATGACTTGCGAATAATTAATTGCACAAGCTTGAGCCTTAGTTTCTTTCAATTCATAAGTTTTGCCAGTATTAATATCAGCTAAAATAAATTGATACGTAATCTTTGAAGCATCTTTATAATCAATATTATATATCCAACTAGCAGCTTCTGTCGTTAAATTTTCATCATCATCGATGCTTAAAGCAAGGCTCGAATATAAAGAATTTCGCTGATTAGCTTTTTTGATCGTGCTCCAATCAATGTTGATATTATTGATCAATAATTCATAACGGAAACGATAATCTTGATTATTGATAAAATATACATTTTTACCATCAAGCTGTTTAGCAGCTGGTAAGTTCAAAAATTCAGTATTCAAGATATTATCGCTCATTACGGTATCACCATTAGTAATACGTATCATGATCGTATAATTAGCATATCCCGCGTCTACTAATTCCTGGATATTGATCTTTGCCGCAAATTGTGTCATCTCATATGTATAACCATCGCCAAGATTAATCACATTCTTAGTCGTTGAAGCAGAATAACTTTTGATTTCTTTACCGCTTTCGCTATCAATAAAAACTATTTCATGCTTGATATCAGTTCCTTCTTTAGCATCCATGCCTTTTATCATTGCTGTACCAGCGATTTCCAAAATATTGCCATCAACATAATCAAATTTCGTTGGAGCAACCGCCACGGTCTTCTTAACGCTTGGATCTGGTGTTTCCTCTGGATCTTCGCTTGGATCAGGGGTCTCTTCTGGATCAGGTGATGGAACGCTTACGGTTTGGATCGTCATGACAACCAATTCCTCTTGCTTGCTAAATGTTATCTTTTTATTACCTACAATTTTTTCAGCTGGCAATTCCAAACCTTGCAGATATTTATAACCATTAAATTCGCTAAATTCACCATAAGCATAATCGATCATGAATTTATAGCTGCCATCAGCTAATTGTGAAACATCAAGATTAGTTTCAAAGGTAGCATAATCTTTGTTGCTAGTTGATGTTAAAGCATATTCTTTTTGTTCAAGATAGCTGTTTTCTAACATCAAACGATGTTTCAAGGTATTGCTTTGGGTCACATATATGCCAGGTTGATAAGCTTCTCCCTTGATATTCAAGTTATTTTCATTCC
The DNA here is from genome assembly GCA_949299585.1 of uncultured Bacillota bacterium. Classification (GTDB taxonomy): domain Bacteria; phylum Bacillota_I; class Bacilli_A; order Erysipelotrichales; family Erysipelotrichaceae; genus JALEVB01. The sequence goes on from CASGCC010000051.1 coordinate 3,374, forward strand.
AAGCAAAATTAGTGATCTTAAATACAAAGTCCCCGGTCGGTGTCGTTCCTTCCTGAACATTTGATCCTTGACTTACTTTATCAACATAGCTTGCTTGGATGTACCCTACGCTATTATTAAAATCATAATTGACCAAACCTTTATCAGTACCACTGATCACGCTGGATCCGCTTAATGGATTGACCGTGTTGGTCTTGATAAAATTACTTGATTCACTTAGGATCGTTACCATGAAATTTTTTTGATAAGTTGCACCATATTGCGAAGTATATAAGGTCTTAGAATTATTATCTGCACTTTGCTTGATCGCCACGCCATAAGTATTGATGACACCCAACGAATATTTGTTATAATCCGTCAAATTGCCATTATAGCCATTCGCACATTTATCGATATCATAAGCGATCGCAGCGATCTTATAGCCCCAATACGGATCAGCGGCATACTTTAAATTAATTCCTGATCCTTTATTGCCAAGCTGCGGGCCAAAGAAACGATAATCATTGATATCTAGATAACCGCGAAGATTGATGCCCATATGCTCCCTGATCGCCTGCTCAACCGAGGAGAAATAAGAAGCAGCATTAGGATCTGAATCATATGCGCTCCAACCAAACAAGTTGTTACGCTCCTGCGCATATGAACTTGTGCCATATGCACTTTCCAAACAAGCCATCGCATATACCAATAAGGCATTAACGCCATAAGTATTTTGAGCATCGATAAACGTTTGCCCTTGATTCCACAGCTTACTTGAGGAATTATATCCTTTGGCACTTAAAAAGGTATTATAGACATTTGCTGAGATATTGCTTTGGGATCTTAAAGGCAAAAACTGATAATAGTTATAATATGTACCTACATAATTTTGATAATAGGCATCGCTATAAAAAGTATAGCCATCATATGAATAATATTTCTTTCCTGTTTCCATCCAATCAGGCGCCAAGCCGATCGCATGACGATTTTTGGTAGGATAGGTTGAAGCATCGCTCCATCCGCTATACCAATAAAAGACCAGATCACGATAGTTACCGCTTTGTTCAACGACATATTCCGCCTTATAGATATGGGTCATGAATGGCTGCTCGGTATAGCTTCCGCTATTATTGCCGCCTAGCATGATCGGTATTTCTTTTTCCGTATATTTTGTTGGGATCAGATCGACACCTTTTAAGGTCGTATAACCATCAAAACCTGTAACATTGATGTGGATGACTCCTTCCCCATTGCCATCATAGCTTTCTGTTCCTTGGTAATAAAGCTCGCGATGCATCGTTACATAGGTCGTCTTCTGATTTGCAACGTTACCGCTATATTGCGTAATATCTAAAGTATTCTTGCCATAACGTGATGGATAGCTATATGCTGTCCCCGAAACCATGGCAATGATCTTGGTTGGTGATTTGCTAGATGGATGACGTACCACCGCATCTTTGCCCAGCTCATTCATCTTAGCTTTGGCATCATTGAAATTGGCATAGCAGCCATAACTTTGAAAGCCACCGTCATCTCTTACCGTATCGACCTCATAGCTGCTGCAGTTCATGGCATAGGTAAAATCATAAGCTTCTACCTGCTGCACAAAATCTTTATGGCAAACTGTCAGCACTGACCAAACCAGGCAGACCGATAATAATATTTTGATTAATTTCTTCACTTGTTACCCTCCCCTAGTTTAGATCGACATTTACTTCGATCAACGTATCGCTACCGCTGATCTTTAACTTTAATACACCCGTATATGTTATCGGATTATTCATCGGATTATAGGCTTCAAAAAATAATGAACCCGAACTTTTTTCCGTGATTTCCTTACCGATGATATTTTCATGCTTCATGGCGCTTATCGAAGAATCAAGAGCCTTAAAGACCTCATCGCTGTTATTAGGATAATAATAAGCCTCTTCGATCACTACGGTATCTTTCCATAAGCTGATGACATCAAGATTAAAACAATAGATACCTACGGTCGACGGAACTAGATATTCCGCACCATTTTGATATAGCTGTTCACCGCTGATATCAAAAGCGCTCGATACCTGCAATTGATAGGTCTTGCCATCACTAATGACATCATTAGCGACATATTGCAGCATTTCCTTGGTTCCGCTGTTTTTGTTTAGATCAAAGCTCATCACGCTTTGATCGATATCATTGGTAACCTCTATGCTTTCGATATCTTTGTCCTTGATGGGAATAAAGATCTGACTAAAATATTCATCTTCCAGCGAGACCAGCTCATACCAAACATTTTGTTTGCCTAGATAGTATGATTTTTCTTCCAATGCTGATACATAAGCAGCATAATCAGCTAAATTGATACCTTCACTGGTCGTAAAATGCTCAAGGCCAATATTAGTTGGGCCATCAGCTTTTACTCTGATCCTAGCGATCACAAAATTAAAATCTAGATCATCAAATTTATATGTCGTATAATCGACCAGATCGATGCTAATGCCATCAAATGCCGTATTGACATCTGGTTTATCTTGACCTGCTGCGGTTGATAAGGTTGGTATGACAGTTTCCTGTGGCGAGCTATCGTTGTTGGCAGGGGCAAATAATAAAAAGCCCAGCACCGTTAAAGCGACAAGCAAGCATGCGGCAATAATGCCGATAACGATCTTTTTCTGCTTATTCACGATATCACACTCCTTCAATTTATTATAACAAATTTTAATTGATAGTTAAATAAAATTCCCTTACTTCCTTAATAACGATAAAAGCAGCAGATCATCAATCTCTGCTGCTTATCAAAACTAAGATCATTCGATACCGTTAGGATTTTTTTGAGCAAAGTTCCAAGCATCCTGACACATATCATCGATATCATAACGAGCGCTCCAGCCCAATAATTCTTTGGCCTTGGTAGTATCAGCATAGCAAGTGGCAATATCGCCAGGACGACGGTCCATGATCTGATATGGAATTTCCATCTTTGCCGCTTTGGCAAAAGCATCTTTGACCTGTAAGACCGAATAACCATTGCCCGTACCAAGATTGATGCATTCGACTCCTTTGTGGCCTAGCGCATATTCAATAGCCTTGATATGACCCAAGGCTAGATCAACGACATGGATATAATCACGAACACCAGTGCCATCAACCGTATCATAGTCATTGCCCCATACCCTTAAAAATTCTCGTTTTCCGGTCGCTACCTGAGCAATATAAGGCAATAAGTTATTAGGGATGCCATTTGGCGTCTCACCTAGCAAACCTGATTTATGTGCGCCGATCGGATTAAAATAGCGCAGCAGCAAGATGCTCCATTCAGCATCAGAAACATAAACATCTTTTAAGATCTGCTCATTATATAATTTTGTTGTTCCATAAGGATTGGTCGTGCTCAAAGGAAAATCCTCTTTGATAGGAACGCTGGCTGGATCGCCATAGACCGTAGCGCTTGAGCTAAAGACGATCGTTTTGACATTGGCTTTAGCCATTGCTTCATACAAATTAATGCTGCCACTGATATTATTCTTATAATAGGTCAAAGGAATAGCTACTGACTCACCTACTGCTTTATAGCCTGCAAAATGAATCACCGCATCGATCTTATTTTCCGCAAAAACTTGATCCAAAGCTGCACGATCCAAGATATCGACCTGATAAAACTTTGGCTTTACGCCTGTGATCTTCTTAATGCGATCCAAGACCTTGATCGATGAATTATATATATTATCCACGATGATAACATCATGATGAAGGTTGATCAATTCTACGCAGGTATGGGAACCAATGTATCCACATCCCCCGGTTACTAAGATAGTTGCCATATTTTTACCTCACTTACTTGTTTATTATATCATCATTATCTGGCTTTGATAAACATTTATTTGCTAATAAAAAAAGAAGCTTTTTATGCTTCTTGTTTTATCTTCGCCAGATCAGCATCAAGATCTTTTTTACCAAATGTAAAGATAACGATTGCCATGATCAGCATGATCACGATCGAAACGATCAAGGTTAGATCAAATGCTATGATATTAGCTTGAACCAATAATTGGAAGATCGATCCAACCAAAAGGCCAACGATGATCATATAGGTCAATTGATTGTAACGAGCTAATAAGAAACGAATCAAGATAGCTCCACCAAATAAACCAATGATGCCCCCGATACCACTAGGTATCAGCAAAGGAATATTTAGATTATTCAACACTTCAAAATATATCGTTTGATACATGTTCATAACGATCAAGATCATCGAACCGCTGATGCCCGGAATGATCATCGTTGCAACAGCGATGGCCATCGCTAACATACAGACGATAAATGATTCAGGGGTCAAGGTCGTATAAAGGATCGACCCGCTATTAGCATCACCATTGAACAAAGCCAAAAAAACCATGATGCCTAAAGCCGCTATAAATCCGATCCAAGATATTCCATTGATCTTTGGCGTGCTCAAACGTGCTTTGGTAAAAATTGCTGGCAAGCTACCTAGGATGATGCCGATAAAGGCAAAATAAGTTTGCTGTGGGAACTTTGCAAATAAGATCTCCATCAATTTGCTCAAACCAACCACACCGATCACGATTCCAATAGCCAGCGGAATCAAAAAAGGTAAATTTCTCTTGATGACCTTAAAGTTCACGGTAATGCATTCCATCAAACGATCATAAAATCCTAAGACCACAGCGATCGTACCGCCGCTGACCCCAGGAATTACATTAGCCACGCCCATCAAGATACCGTTTACGATATTGCGTATAAAATCCATAATCTCTCCTTATAACAAACGTAAGATGTCATTCCAGGTCACAAAGACCATCAAACCGATCAGCAAGACCCAGCATGCTGACATCAAGGCGATCTCAATCTTTTGATTTAGTTTACGATGACAAATCCACTCACCGATCGTGATCACGATCCTGCCACCGTCAAGCACCGGCAATGGTAAAGCATTAACGATGCCAACATTCAATGACATCAAGGCGATCAACATCAAGAAATATTCAATGCCCAAGCTGGCATAAGTTTCTGTTACGGTATATATCCCTACCGGACCGCTGATCTGTTCCAAACCAAATCCTTGAAACATCCTTACCAGCGATATGATCATTGTCTTGGTCGTATCAAAAAGATAGCTAGCTCCTAAGATCGGCGCATTCAACAAATTTACCGTCTTGCTTTGATATGGCAAAGAGTTGATGCCCGAATAATAGATCTTGGTCGCTTCATCCTGGAATGGTGTCACGGTAAAATCCATGATCTGACCATCTCGCTCTATAGTATATGTTATATCACCATCATAAGTCAAAGTATAATTGGTTATATCTTCAAAAGTCTTAGGTTCGATGGTCGTTCCATCGGCCAAAGTAACCTTGATGATCCTATCATTGGCTTCAATGCCCGCAGCTTGAGCCGGACCATCTTCCATCACGCTAGCAACGATTGGCTCAGGCGCTACTGGATATGCCCCTTGATACAGATAGAATCCGCTCATGATCACCCAGGCTAGCATAAAATTCATAAAGATACCTGCGCCCATGATAACGATCCTTTTCCATTCCTTTAGATATGTAAGGGTCCTTTCTTTTGGTACGACGATATCCTCATATGCTTCCTGCATCCCATCATTTTCGCCAGCCATCGCCACATAGCCGCCAATTGGCAATAATCTTAAGGTATATACGGTTTCCTTGCCCTTTTTTTGGTAGATCTTTGGACCCATGCCAATTGAAAACTCGTAGCAGTAAACTTTAAATAATTTAGCAAACATGAAATGTCCTAATTCATGAATGATGATGATCGCTGATAATAAAAGAATAAAATATATCAATGTCACTTATTTATCACCTCAATTTGTTCACGAACATAATTTCTTACCCAAGCGTCTGCTTCAAGGATATCTTTGATGCTTGCGATTGGCGCAAAACTAGC
>CASGCC010000052.1 GCA_949299585.1 uncultured Bacillota bacterium
CCTATGCACAATCCGCTATCTTAAACTTTCTTGGGGTGATATTAACCCCAATTAATTTTACTACTTTTTTTCTGTCGCCCCATCCATTTTTAGAGCGCCATAATTTTAATATAGCTATTATTCAGCAATTGCTGCTGATGCAGCATTACCCGCATTATATCCGCTAGTAACAGCCCAACCAAATAAGGTAGCGCCCATATAAACATCACCTTCAAGACCACCAACGACTTCGCCAGCTGCATATAAGCCTTCAACTGGTTCTTGGTCAGTATTTAATACCTGCATATTTTCGTTGATATGCAAGCCACCTAAAGATGCATAATAACGAATATACATTTGTAATGCATAATAAGGTCCTTCTTCACTTAATGGAGCACTCAAAGTACGACCAAATTCATCAGTACCCAAATTCATCAGTACCAGCTGCAACATCTTCATTAAATTTTGTTACGGTTTCTTCAAGCGTAGCAGCATCAACGCCAAGTTTTTCGGCTAATTCCTCGATCGTATCAGCCTTCACCATAAATGGATTGCCTTCGCCATCGTTTGCTAACCAAGTTTCAACATCTTCTTCACTATAAATATTAGAATTTGTCATTCCTTTGTTGAAAGCATCAAATGAAGTTTGATCCATGATTAAATATTGTGCACTATTTTCTTTCATAGCTTGCATTAAATCCCAAGCATTTCCTTGTTCATTAGCAAATCTTATACCATCTTGGTTAACCAAGAAAGCACCACTAGCATTATATGCACCACCAACACCAGGGTTACAATATTGACCTAAGCCACTAGGTAAAATCATTGAGTTAGGTTGAGTATTAACAAGATCCATATTAATTAAATCAGCATCAACAGCTTCAGCCATAGTAATACCATCACCTGTAGCTCCAGCATGTCCTGCATAAACAAATTCTTTATATTGATCAGGTACCAGTTCATCATTAGCACCAAAACCACCAGTAGCTAAGATAACTGCCTTAGCATTAATAGTATAATTAGCAGTTTCACCTTCAGCCTTAACACCAGTAACAACACCATCAGTAACGATTAATTCTGTACCTTTAGTATTTGTATAAATTGTACCACCAGCAGCTTCAACACTATCAGCTAAGCTAGAAACAACACCAGCACCTCTACCTTCACCAGAATAACTTCTAGTAGGTTCTCCAGATCTTTGATAAGGAACATTTGCTCCATCTTCAGAAACTAACCAGTCAAAGGCTGCACCGGTCGTATTTACATAAATATCCAAGGTTGCTTCATCATTTAGGTTATGACCATTAGCTAACATATCCGCTTTTAATTGTTCTGGAGAATCTTCATAACCATCCTCTTTTTGCCATTGGCTGCCGGTAGCCATCGTTCCTGCACCTGCCATGGCGCTAGCGCCACCTAATACCCCTGTTTTTTCAATAACGATGACATCATTGCCATTTTGCAAAGCTTTTAAAGCAGCGGTCAATCCAGCGCCACCACCGCCTACGACAACGATATCCGTATCTAAGGTTTCTTCTGTTTTTTCAGCTACTTCTGCTGAACCCATGCTTTCTGGATCTAATCCCGCTTGGCTCAAGGCATCTTTCATCGCTGTAAAGAATGCTTCAGAGGTAACCGTAGCACCACTGATAGCATCAAAATTGATCGAATTAGTTTCTAAGGTTTTTTCTACCAACTGTGGCAAAGCGGCCTTACCGATGCCTTCTGTTTCATCTTCTTCGACAACTTCGATATTGCTGATCGTTTCCCCTTCAATGGTAACTTCTAAAGTGATATCACCATGATATCCTTTAGCTGTCGCACTATAGGTTTTAGCTTCAGCTGTTGAAGTTTGGTTGTTTGAACATCCGCTTAATAACAATAATGCACTTAAGCATAATGCCAATAATTTCTTCATTTTCTTTCCTCCCAATATAGACGAACGGTCTACTATTTATTAGTATAATAGATTTTAATTTCTTGTCAATATGTTAACAAACTAAAAAAAGCTGTTGTTCACAGCTTATTTAGCGATCCAACAGCTTATCGATCCGCCTTTTACCAAAAAGGTTCCCCAGCCATCATTATTGATCATCACATTTTTCCTAAAATGACCCAAGCTATCGATAAATTGTTTATTAGCATGCTGCTTGCCTACATACATGCATTTGCTGCTGTCAAAACGATCGCTGATGATAACAGCGCAACCTTTGTCATCAGCGCCATTGCCATCGTAGCTCCAGCCAATGACATCTGGATCATCAAAATAATTATATTCTTGGCCTTCTAATTTTGACTTTCTAATTGCCAACATCTTATCGATCGTTTTTTTAAAAGATTTCATGCCCATAGCCGCATTACCATAATAGTCCCCATAAAAAACACAAGGATAGCCACTGGTTCTTAATAAGATCAAACCATAAGCGATCGGCTTGAACCAATCAGCAATGACCGTCTGTAAAGCTTGACCTTTTTGCGTATCATGATTTTCTACAAATGTGACCGCGTTTTGTGGAAAACGCTCAACCATGGTATTAGCTAAGATCTTACGCATATCATAATTGCCATTAGCGTTATTTACCGCATAGAAATTATAATGCAAGCTAACGTCAAATACGCTTAGCTTGAATTCATTGTCTTGCAAAAAAGCTATAAGTTCTTCGACATCGGCGCTCCAGTATTCACCTACCGTAAAAAGCTCTTTTTGGCTTTGCAGACGCAGATAGTCTAACCATTCTTTAAAAAAGGTCGATCTGATATGCTTGCAGGCATCCATCCTAAAGCCATCAACATTGGTCATGGCCAAATACCATGAACCATAATTTTTTAGTTCCTGCACGACATCTGGATTATCAAAATTCAGATCTGCACCCATTAAATAGTCATAGTTGCCATTTTCTTTCGCAACATCCTGCTCCCAGCTAGCTCCTTCAAAAACATAGATATTATGCTTTTTGGAACGATTATCAAAATCTACGCCATCAAAATGTGGATAATGCCAATGAAAGGAAGAATATTTATCATGTCGGCCTGGAAAAGCAAATACGGTCCACGCTTCGATCTCTTCTTGTTTGCCAATTGGTTTGGTACGATCATACCAAGCAACAGGAATAGCATCTACTTTCTCACAGGCATCGGCTCCCATCTTATGATTGAAGACCATATCAGCATAAACATCGATATCATCCTGTATCATTGATCCCACCATTTCCTTTATAGGCAGGCGGTAGCCAGATTGCCGTAAATCCAGCTTTGTGTAAATTTTTTGCTTCTTTGTAAAGCCTTTGCCAATGTTTGCCATCTGCGATCAAATACCATTCAAAGCCTTGAAGCATTGCTCCATGTATCATCTTATGCACCTACATTATTTCTTGGGGAAAAAAGATCTTGTGATCGTCCTTGCTGATACCTTTGGCCAAGCTATTTACGATCATGCTGGCCTTAGATAATTCTTTGATCTTGCCATCTGGCATCAAGATCAAGATTCCTCGTTCATCACTACCGCGATATGGCTGATAAGGGCTTTGACGCACTAGATCTTGAGCCATATAATAGCGCGGATCATAACCTTTGGCTACAAGTTTGCTTTTTAATTCATCCAAATTAGCATCATTTGATTCGATATATTCAAAAAGATCACGATCGCGTAAACGCCGACATAGATCGCTAATGATCTTATCTTGATGATCGATCAGCCTCTCAAAACCATATACGCGAGCATACTCGTCCAATAGATATAGATCCTGCATCCGCATAAATATTTTATTTAATATCGCTTCAAAACTGCGAGCAACCGGATGGTAATACACCTGCCAATACATATGATAACGCGCCATGATATAGTCTTCGATCGTATGCATCCCGCTTTCTTTTACGACCAGCTTGCCATCCTTGACCCTTAAGGTCCTTAAAACTCTTTCTAGATCGTATTCACCATATTTGGTGCCAGTAAAATATGCATCTCTTAAAAGATAATCCATCCTATCTGCATCAAGCTGCGAACTTATCATGCTGATCAGCAAGGTCTTGGTACTGCGATGCGCAATGATGTCTGCAACTTCCTTGCTTAAGCCTTCCGCATAACTATCTAACAATTGCGCTAACGGTGAATTTTCAATGATCTTTACTGAGTATTCCTCATGATCAAATGGAAATACGCTTTCAAAAGCATGGCTAAATGGACCATGACCGATATCATGCAGCAATGCAGCCAACATTACGATGATCTTATCTTTTTCATCAATGGCTTGCGCGATATCTTTATTTTCATAACACATCCTTTGAACGATTTCATATACCCCGAGCGAATGGGCAAATCGGGTATGTTCCGCGGTATGATAAACTATATATGATGAACCCATCTGCTTGATCCGACGTAAGCGTTGAAAGATCGGATGATTGATGATCGCCCAGATAATTTCATAACTGACATGGATATAGCCATGGATCGGATCACGCATGACCTTTATTTCATCTAGTTTGCTGAAGATTCTTTGATCAGAACTACGCATTGGCATAACACTCCTTCTTCTTTTCCAACAAAGCCAAGCTTCTCCCCACGGGTAGCCTTGATGCTGACATTATTGATATCCGTATGCAGACACGCGGCAATATTTTCACGCATCGTTAAGATATGTGGAGCCATCTTAGGTTTTTCGATCATGATCAAAGCATCCAGATTATTGATCTCATAATTTCTTGCAACCATCATCTTATACACTTCTTGCAAAAGATCCAAAGAATTTGCTCCTTCATAGCGTGGATCAGTATCCGGAAAATGTTTGCCAAGATCGCCTAAGCACAGCGCACCCAAGATGCTTTCCGCAATCGCATGGGTCAAACAATCGGCATCGCTATGACCCAAGAGCCCTTTATCATGTTCAATTTCTACCCCGCCTAAGATCAGTTTTCTTCCTGCGACCAACTGATGAATATCGCTTGATTGTCCAATACGCATAATATTTACCTACCTTTGTAGCAATTATAACATATATATCATGCTATAATTTATTTATGAACTTACCAAATTACATTTTATTTGTCCTAGATCGGCTTAAGGATCACGAAGCATACGTCGTTGGCGGTAGCGTCCGTGACCATCTTTTATCGCGGCCAATCAGCGACTACGATATCACCACCAGCGCTGATATCAACACGATACAACAACTTTTTTATGATCAAAAACAAGTCTTAAACGGGATAAAACATGGCACCGTCCGTATCATCATCGAAAATCATAGCGTCGAGATCACGACCTACCGCATCGACGGTGATTACAAGGATCATCGCAAACCAGCCAAGGTAACATTTACTTCTAATCTATATGAAGATCTTTCCCGCCGTGATTTTACGATCAATGCCCTATGCTATCATCCACAAAAAGGTATCATCGATATGTTTGATGGCATCAGTGATCTAAATAATAAGATGATTCGCGCCATCGGTGATCCTAATAAGCGTTTTGATGAAGATGCTTTACGCATCTTAAGAGCCCTGCGTTTTGCAAGTCAGCTACATTTTGTTATCGAACCTATGAGTGCTAAAGCAATCCATGAAAATAAAAAACTTTTAGCTTATCTGTCAAAAGAACGGATAACAAATGAACTGCAAGCAATATTTACAATAAATGATCCTAAGATCTTATCAACATATCAAGATGTCTTCTCTTTCATCTTTGATCAAGAGATCCCCTTGATCAAGCTGCTTCCTTGCTTGCAAAAAAGTCATGATTTTATCACTTCTTTGAGCTTGCTTGCTAATGGATCAGACATAGCTATCCTTGATAAACTTGCTTTAAGCAATCACGAAAAGAAGACGATCTTAACAAATCTCCAACAGCAAAATGTCGACCTAACCAACAAGATAAACATCAAAAAACTAATGATGAACAACGTTGATATCCCCGCATTATGCGCTTTCGTCTATGCATCTTACCCTAACATCGATCAAGCTGCCATCATGGCAAAATATCAGCAGATCCAAGATGATCATGAAGTTTATTCCTTGGCTCAACTTGCTATCAATGGTCATGATCTATTAGCATTAGGGATAGCTCCTAGAAAAATCAGTCAAGCATTGCAATATTGCTTGAAACAAGTTATCGAAGAAAAAATTCCAAATACCAAAGAAGCGTTATTAAAAGCAAGTTTTCAACTTTTCCACTGAGTTTTCCACAATTGTGTGGAAAACTTTTTCTTCACAAAAAAAGCCTTTGTTTCAATATTTTTTGTCAAACAAAAGCTTTCCTATAATTATCTTATCGATGCAATGACATCACGGTTTTGCACATCGCCATATTCAGCAAAAACAATTTCTTTACCGTTGGCATTGGTAATGATCAACATCGTTGACATATCATAGCTTTCGCTCAATTTATCATAAGCTACTTTTACGATATCATCTCCTGCTGTTACTTTATCATTTTGTTTTCTTAATACTTCAAAACCTTCGCCATGTGCTTCAACGGTATCAATACCGATATGTACCAATATCTCGATGCCATCATCACCGGTGATGCCATAAGCATGACCGGTAGGGAATATCGCACTTATCGTCCCGTTTATCGGCGCTTTAAATGTAACCGTATCGCCATGACATACAAAGGCAACTGATTCTCCTAACATTTTCTGTGAGAAAGTATCATCATTTACCGTCGTAACATCGATCATCTTGCCATCAGCAATCGCATAAATTGCATGGTTTTCTATCTTTTTATTTTTCTTAAATAAATTTAACATCTTGCTCTCCTTATTTATGATATATGATTTGTCGATACTTGGCACAAAGTACCCCTGTAAAGATCATCGAAGCTAAGGTACCAATCCCGATGCCTATTATCGATCCTGCCAATATCGCCGATATAACTGCCGCTAAAAACACAAACAATACGTCAAAGCATACTTTGATCCTGCCAAAGCTTGAACTTACCTTATCAGCCAGCGCTTGTACAAAACCATCAGGAGCATTAGGAACCAATCTTTGTTCTACAACAAGGGTCGTCCCAAATGCAACCAAATTGATCGCGATGATCAGCATGATGATGCCTTCAAACGATGAATGAGCCGTAAAATTTAGTACATCCATATTGATAAAATCAACCATTTTACCAAATAATAACGAAACTGGCAACTGCAAGATAACTAACGGTTTGATCTTTTGCTTGATCAAGCATTGCAAGATGATCAAGATGCAATATAAGATAAACACCGCCGTTCCTAGGGTAATTTCTGTGGTATTTGCAAATACGAACGGGATGACATTTATAGCTGCTACTCCTAAATTAGTTTTGGTATTAAGCACGACGCCAAAACACAAGATCACTAGCCCAGCAATATATAAGATGAAACGTTTGATCAATAATTTCTTATCTACGCTCATTATTTTATATTTTCACCATTACATGCAATGGTATCCTTATACCAATAGAAAGACTTCTTTTTATAGCGGCACATATCTTTTAGATCGTGCTCATCGCGATTGACATATACCAAGCCATATCGTTTAGAAAATCCCGAATGTCCGGAAATTATGTCCATGAATGACCAGGTACAGTAGCCGATAAACTCAACACCAACATTCATCGCCTTTTTGACCGCCAATAAATGTCTGGTCAAATAATCGATCCTATCATCATCCTTTACCATCTTATCTTCTGGTAATGTTTCTTTATTGCCAAAGCCATTTTCGGTGATCATCAGCGGCAAACGATAACGATCCCATAACAAACGGCAAACACATTCTAAGCCAATGTCATCAATTTCCCAACCCCAAAGGGTAGCATTTAAATTTTCATTTTTTACGACTTTATATATTCCCGGCTCTTCAGCAGGCAATAATTTTATTACTAGATCTCCGATCTTATGATCTTCATCACATGGATAAGCCGCAACACTTTTAGAAGCATAATAATTAAAGCCGATAAAATCAGGCTTATTAGCTTTGATAATTTCCATATCTCCTTCTTGGATTTCTGGCATCATATCACGATCTTCCAAATATCTTTTAAAGGTACCATTATATTCCCCTTTAACATTGATATCTAGCACATAATAATTACGGATATCCATGGCATCCTGACATGCCAAGGCATCAGCAGGCCTATTGGATGCTGGATATAGCATATCAAAACATACTGCTGGGCCTATCTTACCATCTTTAACGATTTCATGACAGGCTTTGGTTGCTTTAGCAGCTGCAACGCACATATGATGATTTGCTAGAAAGCCTAGTCTTTCATTCTCATGCTGATCATTGCCTTTTAAACCTAATCTAAATGGCATGTGTACTACATGATCTTGTTCATTCACCGTAAGCCAATATTTTACTCTATCACCATATGTCTTAAATAAAAAGCTCGCATAATTGACATAATCATCGATGCTTTGGCGATCGATCCAGCCACCATATTGGTCGATCAAGCCTTGAGGATATTCAAAATGATATATGGTCGCGATCGGCGTGATATCAGCCTTCACCAGCTCATCGATCAATTCATTGTAAAATTGAACACCTTGAGGATTTATAGCGCCATTGCCCTTAGGAAAGATCCTAGCCCAAGCAAAAGAGAAACGATAAGCCTTTAAGCCGCACTCTTTCATCAAAGCTACATCTTCCTTAAAATGGTGATAATGATCGCTGGCAACATCATAATTGCAGATCGCTGGATCTTGCTTTCTTACATCCATCACTGATAAACCTTTGCCATCTTCTTTTGCAGCTCCTTCACACTGAAAAGCTGATGTAGCGCTGCCCCATAAAAAATTATCAGGGAATGGGTTAATTATTTTTGTTTCCATCATTTACCTCTTTTCTAAAAAAGGGAAGAAGCACTTCCCTTTATTGATCATCCTCGTCAAAGCCAATGATCCATGTAACAACAAAGCCTAATACCGTAGCAATTACAGCAGCCGCACAAGCTAGATAGAAATTGGACATTTCCCCACCCATGAAGATAGGCAGTGTTAAGAATGAACAAGAAGCCGTAGCATAAGCTCTGATATCAAATACACCGATGAAGATACCCGTAATTGCGGATGCGATGATGGCTGAGATCAAAGGTTTTTTCAAGCGAATAAGCACACCATATAATGCTGGTTCGGTAACTGATAACAAGGCTGTGATACCAGTTGAAATACCTGCTTCTTTATTATCCGCTTTTTTAGCTTTGATACCAACAGCTAAGGCTGCACCAGCAATAGCCAGATTAGCCGCTAATGCTTTTGAGAATAACAATGATGAACCAACGGTCGTAATTTCATTAACGATCAATGGCGTAATGATCGTATGCATACCAACCATTACCAATAATGGATGCAATGCTGATAATACTGCCATCGATAAACCGCCAAAGCTGGTTACCCAGATACAGAATTGCGCTAATGCCGTACCAACCCATGTTCCGATAGGACCTAAGATCAATAAGGTCAATGGGAACATGATAACAGCCAACAAGAATGGTCTAATGATCGATTTGATCGCATTTGGTGAGTATTTTACGATCACTTTATCTAACATGGCCATTACTGGTACCATCAACAATGCCGGAACGATATTAGATGTATAAGTAACCTTGGTCAAAGCGAAGCCAAAAATGCTTAGTCCTTCGACCCCAGATACGCTTGCAGAACATAATGCCAAAACGATAAACGCCGCAACATATTCATTGGTTTTTAATCGCTTTGCTCCCGCAAACGCAACCATAACTGGCAAATATGCATAAGCAGCATTTGCTAAAGCATTAAACAATACATATGTAGGTGACTCAGCAGATAAGACATTAAAATTAGTCAATAATGCTAAGATCGCACTGATCAATCCTGAGCCGATCAGTACTGGTAGTGCTGGTGTGATACAACCACTGATAAATGAAAATATCTGGTTGATGATCGATTCTTTTTTCTTATCCAGATTCTCATTAACAACAGCAGAAGCTTGGACATCCTGCAAAAGCGGAGCGATTTCTTTATATAATTCTTCAACATTTGGGCCAATTACAACTTGGAACATTCCGCCCTTCTTAACGATGCCCTGCACGCCTTTTATGCCTTTCAGTGCTTCTTCATTTGCTTTGCTTTCATCTTTCAAGCCAAAGCGTAGTCTGGTCATACAATGGGTATGAGTAGTGATGTTTTCTTTTCCTCCAACATATTCAATTATTTTTGGAGCTGTTTCTTTGTAGTTCATATTTTCCCCTTTCTTTTCTTTACGGAATTATCTTAAGATAATTTAAAAATATGAACAACAATGTAAATTTCCTAAAACTCAGAAATTTTTTGAACGATTAGATCTTTCGTTCTTTGATCATCTGACCAAAGCAATTGATCAAACGATGATATACTACAAAATCATCCTGCATATCCGTATTTAAGACAAACAATCTAGTATCTTTATATAATGCTTCATAAGCTCCGGTCTTTAGCTTAGGATCGATCGTACATGTCACATATATTCCATCAATAAATAATATTTCCTTATTTATCATTGTTTTGGTATCCTCAAAGCAAAAATATTCTCCAATTATCTGCCCACCTTTTATGATCTTGACCGGTCTATTTTTATATACGATCTTATTGATGGCATCATAATCTTCATTTACTAAGAATGAATTGATCTTTAAAAAAGGAACTTCATCAAATAAGCCTAAGATACTTTGAGTACTTAAGATTATCGCATACTTCTTTTGTTTTAATTGTTTTTCAATATCCCATCTAGCATAAACGGTCGTAATTACTGCCTTTGCACCAAAATGTTTTTCTAGATCTGTTTTTAACATATTACACTCCGAAATATTGGCATCATAAAGCAATATATTTTCACAAATGACCAGATGCTTGCGATACATATCCTGTACATGCATCGCCATATATGCGCGATTTTCTTCATCGATATCTACTTTTAGATATTCATGCAACAAATTGCATAACTTACCGCATAAGATATACGCACTCAAAAGTCTTTGCAGCATCGTATCAAAGACAAATTCTTTTAATTCTGAGGTCTTTATTCTTTTCTTTAATATTTCATCAATATGAGCAATCAGTGGATAAGCATCTTCGATCCTTAAGATCTCCTCGTTAAATTCTTCATTAACTTCATTGATGAATTGATGCACTACTTTAATGACCAAAGGATTATCGATCACCGCCCTATTTAAGCTTAACAATGGCAATGATGATAATTCTTGAGCGCTGATGCATAAATCAATTTTTTGTAATTTCAGCGCTAATTTATCATATAGATCATTATTGATAAAATCACTTTCATCTAATCTACGACCATTTTTATTTCTTTGCGCTATGATCAAAATATGAGCAATCGTCTTAGAGATATTATCATCCGCAACAACGATATTCTGTTCTTTCATAAATTGATTGACGACTTCTAAGGTGATATCCAGCTTATCTTTTATTTCTTTATCAAGATAATTTAAAAAATACTGATTTTCAGTTACCGTCCCGCCATCTTTCGCAAACGCTCTTACCAATAATTCCCTTACTTCTTTTTCTTTAGCATTTAATTTGATCCCTTTACGTCCTGATACCGTTAATGAAGCTGTTGGTACCAATCGAGGAATTTCTTCTTTTAGATCGTGAACGATCATAGAAACGCTAGATTTGGAAACATATAATCTATCTGCCAGGATATTCATCGAGATATAATCGTCACTTTTGCATAAATAAGTAAGGATATACATCTTACGCTGCATATATTCATTAGCCATGAGCTGTTTTTCATCTTCATTGATTATCTCTTCATACGCATTTAAAAAATCTTCCTTTTGTTCAAAAGGAATGTATAAACGATTCTTATCTTCTTTGATTGCTAGACCATATTTGCTTAATACGCTTTGAATGATTTGCAAATCAGCTTTTAAAGTTTTTTCGCTCACTTCCGCTAACGCATAAAGGTCATCATATGAAGCTCCAAAGTAACTAGCAATTATCTCCCTTAAATATTTTTTCTGTCTGTTTAGCATATCTTGATTATAACATAAATATCTGATGTAACAACGCCATGAAAATACCATTATGATGAAATAAACTAATACTAAGTATTGCTTGTATCATTACATTATTGAAATAAAGTTACAGGTTTTATAATGCATAAAAATATTAGCTTATAATAAATGCAAGGAGGAAATATCAATGAAAATTTTGATTGGCGGATTTGTCGCCGAGTGTAACATCTACAGCAATAAAATTGCAGAAATTCAAGATTTTAACATTACTGTAGGTGATGGTATCGCAAATAATTTAAATATCACCGAAATTGCTAAAGAGGAAAATATTGAACTAATTCCATCTATCTATGCAAGCGCTGGTGGAACAGGTATTGTAAGCTATGATTCTTTTGATTACATCTTAAAGCAATTAAAAAAGCATATAAGAAAGCATTTAGATGATATTGATGGCATTTTCTTATTTCTTCATGGCGCTAGTTATATTGAAAATCTTGAAGGATTTTCTGGTGATCATGCTATCATGAGAGAAATAAGAAAAATTGTTGGTCCATATTTGCCAATTGCCGTTACTTGTGATCCGCATGGAAATATTTCTCAAGAATATGCTGATAATTGCACTATTCTTAGAACTTTTAGACATTCTCCACATACTGACCGAGCTCTTGCTATGCAAACTACTTTTAATGCATTAGTAAATATATTAAAAGAGCGCCGTGAAATTAAAGAAATTTATAAAAAAGTTCCAATTTTATTAGGCGGTGAAAGATGTGTTTCTACTGATGAACCATTAGTTTCTATCAATAAATTGCTTGATCAAATTGAAGCAGATCCTAGAATCTTAACATGTTCATATCATATAGGTTATTTACGTCATGATAGTGATTTAGATCAAAAAAATGTTAGTGAATATTGTAAAAAGAAT
>CASGCC010000053.1 GCA_949299585.1 uncultured Bacillota bacterium
TCTAACGGCCTTAAAGATCGGAGCTTTTCAGATGTTGGCTTTGATCCCGGGAACCAGCCGCAGCGGATCGACGATCCTAGGAGCGACCATCTTAGGCTGTTCGCGTAAGGTAGCTAGTGAATTTTCCTTTTTCTTAGCGATCCCGATGATGTTTGGGGCAAGCTTGCTGAAGCTGATCAAGCTAAAGATGAGCTTGGATGTTGCCGGCATTACGATCTTATTGGTCGGAATGGTGGTAGCTTTTGTTGTCAGCATCATTGCGATCAAATCGTTGATGAAGTATATCCGTAAGCATGACTTTACGATCTTTGGTTATTATCGCATTGCCTTAGGTATCATCGTTATTGCGTGCGTATTGTTTAAGGTGATCTAAAGATGGAAATGTCGATTGTTGTCAGCATGTTTACCGAAGGACTGTTGTCTTTCTTTTCACCATGCATCTTGCCGGTCTTGCCGCTATATTTTGGCTATTTGGCTAGTGGAGCCAAGAGCGTTGATAAAGATGGCAATGTTAGTTATTCAAGGCTTAAGGTCTTCATCACGACCTGCTGCTTTGTTGCGGGCATTTCCTTTGCAATTTTATTGTTAGGAATTTCGGCTAGCGTCTTTAATGATTTCTTTAGCCAATATAGCTTGATCATTTCCTTTATTGGCGCTTTCTTGTTGATATTTTTTGGCTTGAATACCTTAGGTATCATCCAGGTGCCATTTTTGATGCAAGAAAAGAAGTTAAATGCTAAGATCGATCTAAATAATATGAACTATCTAAATGCTTTGATCTTTGGTTTCTTATTTAGCTTTTCTTGGACCCCTTGTATCGGACCTTATCTGACCAGCGCGATCGTTCTAGCATCGACCGCGGGCAGCATTAGCTTAGGGGTAGCATATATCTTGTGTTATATCGTAGGCTTTGTCATCATGTTCTTATTGGTGGGATTGTTTACCGAAGAACTGTTGAACATCATCAACCAAAAAAGACATATCATCAGATATACCACGATCATTGGCGGTATCTTGATGATCGTCATGGGCGCTTATATGTTCATCAATGCCAGCAAACAGGTCATGGCCTTGCAAAGCGCGATGGCTGATCCTAACAGCCAACAAAGTGCCAGCACCCAAGAACAAACCGACATGCAAAAATATGATTTTACCTTGCAGACCAATAAGGGCAATACCATCACCCTGAGCGATATCAAGGATCAGCATGTGGTACTAACGTTCTTTAGGACCTGGTGCACCTACTGCAAGCAGGAGATCAGCGATCTGATGAGCTTAAAAGAGCTATATCCTGATGTTAAATTTTATCTGATCACCTCGCCTAATATGGACAGTGAAAAAGATGAAGCAGGCATCGAAGAATATCTAGCAGAAAATGGTTTTGATATCGAGGTTATCTATGATGATAAGAATCTGGTCCATTCGATGTATGGTATCTCAGGATTTCCTAGCACATTCTTCTTTGATGATGATCAAAGCGTTTATGGTTATGTGCCAGGATATGTTCAGCATGAACAGATGGTACAAATTATTGATGATTTGCTAAGATAGTTGTTGTAATATAAAGCAAAATTTGATATCATAGCTGTGTTGAAAAAGAAGTTCTAAAAAAAAAACGACAAATTGTCGTCGCATTTAGTGACTTCTTTTTATTTTTTATGTGTAGTTATAGGAGGGTAATATGAAGTATATATTTGTAACGGGTGGTGTCGTATCCGGTTTAGGAAAAGGCATCACGGCAGCATCACTTGGGCGTCTGTTAAAATCACGCGGACTTAAGGTCATTTCACAAAAATTGGATCCATACATCAATGTCGATCCTGGAACGATGTCACCATATCAGCATGGCGAAGTATTCGTAACTGATGATGGTGCAGAGACCGATCTAGACCTTGGTCACTATGAGCGTTTCATTGACGAAGACCTAAACAAGTATTCAAATCTAACGACCGGTAAGGTTTACTGGAATGTACTAAACAAAGAAAGAAGAGGAGAATACCTAGGTGATACCGTACAAATCATCCCGCATATTACCAATGAAATAAAACGTTTTGTTTACTCGGTCGGCGAAAAAAGCAACGCTGACGTCATCATCACCGAAATTGGGGGAACGGTCGGTGATATCGAATCTCAGCCATTCATCGAAGCGATCCGTCAGATCGCGATCGATCGACCTAAGGAAGATTGCTTGTTCATTCATGTTACCTTGATCCCATATATTCCTGGCAGCAATGAATATAAATCAAAACCAACCCAGCACTCAGTTAAAGAATTGCAGGTCAGCGGGGTTCGTCCGGATATCATCGTTGCTAGATGCGATGGTCGTATCCCATATGATGTCAAACAAAAGATCTCTTTGTTCTGTAATGTCAAACCTGACTGTGTCATTGAAAATCTAACGGTCAATGATCTATATGAAGCACCGATCATGTTAGAAGAACAAAACTTATCCGAAATCGTTTGCCGTGAATTAAAGATCGATGCTAAACCGATCGATCTGACCCATTGGAATGCCATGCTGGATAAGGTCCATGGCTGTGATAAACAAGTTACCATCGGTCTAGTTGGCAAATATGTCCGTTTGCATGATGCATATCTATCAGTAATCGAATCATTGAAACATGGTGGATATGAAAATGGCGCAAAGGTCAATATCAAATGGATCGAAGCCGAAGATATCACCAATGAAACGATCGATGATCTATTAGGCGATGTTGATGGCATCATCGTTCCTGGTGGTTTTGGCGATCGTGGTATCGAAGGTAAGGTTGCCGCTTGTCGCTATGCACGTGAAAACAATGTCCCATATCTGGGCTTATGCTTAGGTATGCAGATCGCGGTGATCGAATTTGCCCGCAATGTCTTAGGATATGCGGATGCTAACAGCCGTGAGTTCAATGAATTGAGCACGCATCGCGTCATTGACTTCATGCCAGGACAAAACGACGATATCGATAAAGGCGGTACGATGCGTTTAGGCGCTTATCCATGTACGATCAAGGAAGGCAGCTTATTAGCTAAGTGCTATGGCGAGATCAACATCAGCGAAAGACATCGTCATCGTTATGAATTCAACAATCAATTCCGTGATGAATTCAATAACAACGGTCTAGAAATCGTTGGTACCTCACCAGATGGCCGCTTGGTCGAAGCTGTAGAAAATGTTAAAAATGACTTCTTCATCGGAGTACAGTACCATCCAGAATTCAAGAGCCGTCCAGATAGAGCACATCCATTATTCACTGGCTTTATCAAAGCTAGCTTAAAATAATGTTTAACAAAAGACACTTTACATTTAAAGTGTCTTTGATGTTTTTAGATAAATTTATAAAAAGGGGAAAATATGTTAGAAAAATTATTTCATTTGAATCAAAAACACACCAACGTCAAAACGGAGATCATCGCGGGTTTGACGACCTTCTTGGCCATGGCCTATATCTTAGGGGTAAATCCTTCGATCTTAGGCGGCGATCTAACAGGCATGGATCCTGCTTCTGTCTTTTTCGCTACGGCCATTGCTAGTGGTATTGCTAGCATCCTGATGGGCATCTTAGCTAATTATCCAATTGGTCTAGCACCAGGCATGGGCGTTAACGCACTATTTACTTATACGGTATGCGCAGGCTATGGCTATAGCTTTGAAGAAGCCTTGGCTGCAGTCTTGGTATCTGGTATCGTCTTTATCGTCATCTCAGTAACTGGTATTCGTAAGCTTATCATCAATTCGATTCCTAAGAACATGAAATTAGCGATCGGTGCAGGTATCGGTTTCTTTATTGCCTTCATCGCTTTGAAAAATGCTGGGATCGTGGTAGCTAACGAATCAACGATCGTTGCCTTAGGTAACTTAAAAGATCCAGCTGTGATCTTGGCTATCTTTGGTATCATCGTTACCATCGGTCTGATGGTCAAAGGAGTCAATGCCGCACCTTTCTATGGCTTGTTGATAACGGCGATCGTAGGTATCGTGCTAGGCTTTGTGGGCATAAACAACATGCCAACCTTGCCATCATCTATCTTCTCAACATCATTCAATACAGAAGCTGTTGGTGCCTTTATTAGAGGCATGGGCGGACTATTCACCCATGATAACTGGTTCATCGTCATCTTCAGTTTTTTGTTCGTGGATTTCTTCGATACAGCAGGTACCTTGGTAGCTGTTGGCAACAACATCGGTCTGGTCGATGAAAAAGGTGAGATGGAAAACATCGAAAAAGCCTTATTAGCGGACTCGGTAGGTACGGTCGTCGGCGCAGCCTTAGGTACTTCTACCGTTACTTCATTCGTAGAATCTGGAGCAGGGGTAGCAGCTGGAGGCAGAACAGGCCTTACCGCGGTAACAACCGGTATTTGCTTCTTATTATCACTGTTTATTTCACCGCTAGTGCTTAGCGTATCAGTAAATGCCGTAACGGCACCAGCGATCTTTGTCGTTGGTATCTTGATGGCCAAGCAATTAAAAGAAATCGATTGGCAGGATACGGGCATTGCCGCTAGCGCTTTTGTGACCATCATCTTCATGGTCTTGGCATATTCAATTTCTGATGGCTTGGCAATGGGCTTTATCGTCTATGGCTTGACGATGTTATTTGGTAAAAAAGCTAAGGAAGTTAGTCCGATCTGCTGGATCTTGATCTTGATCTTCATCTTCTATTACTGTATGAAATAAAGTAGCGTACATGACGTTAATTTGCTAAAATATAGGCGAGGTAAAAAATATGGCAGATAAAATAGTAGTTTTAGATTTTGGCAGTCAATACAACCAATTGATTGCCCGCAGAATCAGAGAATACGGGGTATACAGCGAGCTGCACCCAAATACGATGACCCTAGAAGAGATCCAAGCGCTAGGTGATGTCAAAGGTATCATCTTCAGCGGTGGACCAAACAGCGTATATGAAGAAGATGCTCCTAAGTGCGATCCAAGGATCTTCGAAGCCGGTTTACCGATCCTTGGTATTTGTTATGGCATGCAGATGACCCACTATATGAATGGTGGACAGGTAAAAGCTTGTGACAAGAAAGAATATGGCCGTGCTGATATCACGATCAAAGAGTCTTTGTTGTTCAAAGGCTTAGATACGCACCAAATGGTCTGGATGTCCCATGGGGATCAAGTAAGTCAATTGGCACCAGGCTTTGAAAAGATCGCTAGCAGCGATACATGTGAGTTTGCCGCTAGCCAAAACGTAGAAAAACAGATCTACACGGTACAATTCCATCCGGAAGTAAGAAACAGCGAACATGGTTTACAAATGCTGAAAAACTTCGTCTTTGAAATTTGTCATGCCCAAGCAAACTGGTCAATGGCAAGCTTCATCGATATGAAGGTCGAAGAGATCCGTAAACAAGTAAAAGATGATAAAGTATTATTAGCTTTATCAGGCGGAGTTGACTCCAGCGTGGTTGCTGCCCTATTACATAAAGCTATCGGTAATCAATTATATTGCATGTTCATCGATCACGGCTTATTAAGAAAAGGTGAAGGCGATAGCGTCATGGAAATGTTTGGTAAGAACATGAAGCTAAATCTAACCAAGATCGATGCTTCTGCAAAATTCTTAGCAAAATTAGCAGGCGTAACCGATCCTGAAAAGAAAAGAAAGATCATCGGTAACGAATTTGTTTATACCTTCGATGAAGAAGTAAAGAAATTGGTGGCTGGTGAAAATATCAAATGGTTAGCACAAGGTACGCTATATACCGACGTTATCGAAAGTGGTACCAAAACAGCGCAAACCATCAAATCACACCACAATGTCGGTGGTCTACCTGAAGATATGCAATTCAAATTGATCGAACCATTGAATACATTATTCAAAGATGAAGTTCGTCAATTAGGTATCGAATTAGGTTTACCTGAAGATATGGTATGGCGTCAACCATTCCCAGGACCAGGTCTTGGTATTCGTGTCATTGGAGAAATTACTGAAGAAAAATTAGAGATCGTTAGAGAATCAGATGCGATCTTGCGTGAAGAAATCGCTAAAGCTGGTTTACAACGTGACATCTGGCAATACTTCACTGCCTTAACAAACATGAAATCAGTTGGGGTAATGGGAGATCAAAGAACATATGCTTATGCAGTAGCTATCAGAGCGGTAACATCGATCGATGGTATGACAGCTGACTGGGCTAAGATTCCTTATGATGTATTAGCAGTTATCTCTAATAGGATCGTAAATGAAGTTCCACATGTTAACAGAGTGTTATTAGATATCACATCTAAGCCTCCTGGAACGATTGAGTTCGAATAGTATTCAGTTAGGATGTATTAAAAAAATGATAAATAGGACATTGCTTTTTTACAAAAGTCATTTTGATACACATTGGTTTAAAAAGCCATGATGATACAAATGTGATTGTAGTATATGGCTTGCAAGTAAAGAAATGTTTTAGAGGCTTTTACAAAGTAATGTAAAAGTCTTTTTTCTTTAATTAAGAACAAACAAAAGTATTGTTTAGCTTGTCATATAAATGTAATAATTGTTTTGTAAAAGAAATTTCAGATTGAAGTTTGAAGGATGGTTGATAGTATGAAAATAGTTTTAGCTTCTATGATTTCAAAAACAAATGGCATCATAGAAAATAAGAATAAGATATTAGATTTATTAAATAAATATTCAAATAAAGTTGATTTAATTGTGTTTGGAGAAGCATTCCTTCAAGGATTTTACGCTTTAAATTTCAACTATGAAAGGGATATTAATATAGCTATTTCAGTTAATGATAAAATAATTGATGAAATAAAGAATGAAGCAAAAATCAATAACATTGCAGTTAGTTTTGGCTTTATTGAAAAAGATAAAGAATTCATATATAGTTCGCAAATAACGATATCATCCAACGGGGAAATAATAGATGTATTTAGAAGAGTATCACCAGGGTGGAAAGAATCTAGCGCTAATACAAAATATGTTGAAGGCAATGGTTTTCATACATTTAATTATTTGAATATTAAATTTACTGTAGGTCTATGTGGTGATTTATGGTTTGATAAGAATATAGAATTAATAAAAGCAATCAAACCAGATGTTGTATTATGGCCTGTATATACTGATTATTCTCCTTCAAAATGGAATGAAAGTATAAAATATGAATATTGCTCACAGGCTAATAGAATATGCAATAAAGTTGTGTATGTGAATTCAGTATGCTTGGATCAACCTGGTAATGAAATTGCCAAAGGAGGAAGTGCGCTTTTTTCTAATGGCTGTATTGTTAAAGAAACACTTTCTGGATATGAAAGTGAACTAATAATATCAATTTAGTTAAAATTTTATTTATATGACATTGATAATTTATAATTTTTAATGAGATAAATAAAATGATTTTTTATAGATTGAGCATCTTAGATTAAGAAACGGTTTAAATTTTTATTGATATTAACACCATTTGTACATTTTATGTTGACAATATTAGGTTTCTAATATTATTAGAAGACAAGTGTTTCCATATTGCTCAGGACAAAAAATGAAAAAATAGCGTGATTGGAAAGTGGGAAAATATATTATACAAACAAGGAAATAGCTTTGGATTTAGGAGTATCTACTAGCGCGATATCTAAAGTGCTAAAAGGAAATCAGAAAACTATTAATGGTTATCATTTGAAATATGTTGAAAATTGAATGATTGTTTTTGGCGGAGTTAATACAAAATGGTTGTTTGGTAAAAATGCTTACTGAACAACTCTTTTTGTCACATATGCTAATTCTTGAAGTGTTAAGCAAATGATGATAAAATGTCATAATAATGCCATATAGATGTTAATCGATAGTTATTGGAGTACGATATGAGTTTGAGTAAAGAGATAAAAAGAATAAGACATAAAGCTTTTTTGACACAAGAAGACTTTGCTAAAGAATTAGGTGTTTCTTTTGCTACTGTTAATAGATGGGAAACCGGAAAGTCGATGCCTAATTTGAAAGCTATGAAATCAATAGATGAGTATTGTAAAAAAAATAATATTGATTTTGACATATCTGAAGAAGTATTGGAGGATAAACAATGATATTTAATGCAATTGATCTTTTTTGTGGTGCGGGTGGTTTATCACTAGGATTTCAGCAAGCGGGATTCAACATTATAGTTGGTGTTGATAATGAGCCTGCAGCATTAGAGACATTTGAATATAACCATAAAGGATCTGTTGGATTAAATGCAGATTTATCACAACAGGAAACTTTTGATTTGATTTTGAAGACGGCAGGAGACAAAAAAATTGATGTAATAATTGCAGGACCGCCTTGCCAAGGTTTCTCGTTGACAGGGCCTCGTAACTTCGATGATCCAAGAAATAAGCTATATCTTGCTGTTATTGAAATGGTAAAACAGTATAAACCCAAAGGCTTCATTATTGAAAATGTTCCTGGTATGGCTACTATGTACAAAGGTCAGGTTAAAGATGAGGTTCTTAGAAGATTTGATGAGATAGGATATAACATAGCATGCCAAATTTTAAAGGCCTGTGATTATGGTGTGCCACAGATGCGAAAGAGATTAGTGTTTATGGGAGTGAGAAAAGATATTGGAGAACCTCACTTCCCGAAACCATCATTTGGACCAGAAACAGATAGACCATATAGAACATGTAGAGATGCTATTTCCGATTTACCAACAAGAGAATCTGAATTTGGAGAAAATTCAGATTCATATAATGGGCCGGCAATCACGGAGTATCAAAAATTGATGAGAGGTGATTGTTCTGTTTTGTCCAATCATGTTGCTACAAATCACAAGCAATTCGTAAAGGAAACAATAGCCCTTGTTCCTGAAGGTGGAAACTACAAAAATCTTCCTGAAGGTATTGGTGAAAGTAGAAATTTCCATATGGCATGGACGCGTCTTAATGGAAATGCACCTGCACGAACTGTGGATACAGGACATAGAAACCTATTTCATTATGAGTTGAATCGTGTTCCTACAGTGCGCGAAAATGCCAGAATTCAATCATTCCCAGATAATTTTGTTTTTAAAGGAACAAGAACTAAACAAGATAGACAGGTAGGTAACGCAGTTCCTCCTCTTCTGGGTCAAGCACTTGCGGAAGAACTATTGAAAATAATTGCGAAAGAAGGGAACCTTTAATGATTAATACGATTGATTTGTTTGTCGGCTGTGGAGGTTTATCTGAAGGTTTTGAACAATCTCAAAAGTACAAAATGCTTGGAGCAGTTGAATGGGAATCGGCTCCTGT
>CASGCC010000054.1 GCA_949299585.1 uncultured Bacillota bacterium
TTTACTTTTTTGTTGACTAATGGATATTAATAAATAAAATAGAAAGCATATAAGGAGAAAAAAATATGCTAGATAAAAGTTTTTTAGAAGATTTTGGTTCATTAGTTTTTAACGAAAAGCTCATGGAAGAAAGACTTCCAAGTCCCATTTATAAAAAATGGAAACAAACTGTAGCCAACGAAGGAACTCTTGACCGCCAAACTGCAGATGCCATTGCCCATGCCATGAAACGATGGGCTTGTGAAAATGGAGCAACTCATTTCACCCATTGGTTTCAACCAATGACCGGTTCAACCGCCCAAAAGCATGATGCTTTCATTGAACCAGGTGAAAACGGCGAACCTTTATTGCGTTTTTCTGGTAAATCGTTGATCAAAGGAGAACCTGATGCTTCAAGTTTCCCTAGCGGTGGTCTGCGTGCAACATTTGAAGCAAGAGGATATACATATTGGGATTTTACTAGCCCAGCATTCATTCGTGATGGTGTTTTATGCATCCCCAGCGTATTTGTTTCATATAACGGCGAATCACTAGATAAAAAATCACCATTATTAAAATCAATTGATGCCTTGAACAAGGCATCAACTCGAGTAGTAAATATTCTTGGCGATAAAGATGTCAAATATTGTTATCCTGTCGTTGGTTTGGAACAAGAATATTTCCTGATTGACAAAGAGTATTTTGATACCCGCCTTGACCTTATTCTATGCAACCGAACATTATTTGGTGCAATCCCAAGTAAAGCCCAAGAATTGGATGATCATTATTTTGGCTCCATTCCTGTTCGTGTGCATGATTTTATGAAAGATGTAAATAGCGAGCTTTGGAAATTAGGCATATATGCTAAAGCTGAACACAATGAAGTTGCTCCTGGTCAATTTGAATTAGCTCCTATTTTCTCAAATGCCAATGTTGCAGTCGATCAAAATCAAATCATCATGGATGTATTAAAAGCCTGTGCAAAAAAACATAATCTAGCCTGCCTGCTGCATGAAAAGCCTTTTGATCATATCAATGGTTCTGGAAAGCATAACAATTTTTCAATCATGACCGATGATGGTCAAAATTTATTTTCTCCTGGCGAAAAACCAGCTGAAAATATCCGTTTCCTTGTATATATATGTGCTTTCATCAAAGCAGTCGATACCTATCCTGAACTGCTTAGAATGAGCGCTTCTAGCGCAGGAAACGATCATCGTTTAGGCGCCAATGAAGCTCCTCCAGCTATTATCAGCATTTATCTTGGAAGTTATATAGAAAACATCTTATATAGCATTTATAAAGATAAAAAAGTTGCTACCAAAGACGAAAAGAAAGACTTTAATCCAGTCAGCGGCCTTTCATATATACCTCATGACAATGCCGATCGTAACCGTACCTCCCCTTTGGCATTTACTGGAAATAAATTTGAATTTAGAATGTTAGGTTCTAGCCAAAGCGCAGCTATTCCTAATGTAGTGTTAAACTCGATCATGGCTGAAAGCCTTAATGAGATTGCTGATCAATTAGAAGGATTAAAATATCTGCAAGATGTTAGGGAAAAAGCAATGATCATCTGTAAAAACATCATCAAGGATCATAAGCGGATCATTTTCTCAGGTGATGGATATTCCAAAGAATGGATAAAAGAAGCAAATCGCCGTGGCCTTGCAAATATCCCATCATTTATCGAATCGGTAAGTTCATTGATCGATCCTAAAGCAATCAAATTATTTACAAGCTTAAATATTTTTACTGAAAAAGAATTATATGCTCGTGAAGAAATATTGAGCGAGCAATATATCAAAACTGTTTTGATCGAGGCTAAAACATTGAAACGTGTTGCTAATAATCAAATTATTCCTTTGATGATAAATGATTTAAAAAATGTTGCACAAGCTCAAGCTCTGCTAAAGACAAAAAATAAATATATCAATAATAAAATTGAAAAGATATCGTTATTGATCGATGAAATTTCTTTGCAGTTAGATGCTCTTGACAATTCTATCAATGTGCTAGAAGAAATTAAGGATAATTTTGAAAAAGGCAAAAAATATTATTACGATCTATGCCCTATATTAGCTAATATCCGTCATGCAATCGATGAATATGAAACGATAGCTGATAAGCAAATATACACTGTTCCAACTTATTCCGATATGTTATTCAAAAAATTATAATATCAATTGACATATATGATAAAAAGTGTTTAAATATCATAGTCTTATATCAAGAATGAGCAAGAGAGTTAGCTCGATGACCTCATACCAACCTACTATAACAAGCAAGGTGGTAAAGCTAACACCGATAAAAGAAAGAGCACTTGAACGATTAAAAAAGCCTCTTTCTTGAGGCTTTTTTCATATAATGACACCAAGGAGGAAACATGAAAAATATTTTTACAAGTGAATCAGTAACTAGCGGTCACCCTGATAAGATATGTGACTGGATTGCCGACCACATCCTAGATGAAGCTTTAAGACAAGATCCATATAGCCATATGGCTGTAGAAGCTACCATCAAAGATAATTTTGTCCTAATTTATGGTGAAGCTAACACAACAGCAGAAATTGATTATGCTAAGATTGCTAAAGAAGTAATCAAAAAAATCGGTTATGATGAAGATTATGAAGTGTTGGTCAAAGTAAATAAACAATCAGCAGAAATCGACAATGCTGTTGATCGCGATCAAGTATGTGCTGGTGACCAAGGGTTAATGTTTGGTTACGCATGTGATGAATCCAAATCTTGCATGCCATTTGCAATCGACTGTGCTCATATGTTAGCTAAGACCTTAGAAAGAGTAAGACGTGAGCACCCTGATATATTAAAACCCGATGGTAAGACCCAAGTAAGTGTTGAGTATGAAAATGATCGCGTAAAACGAGTTGATACTGTTGTTATCTCTACTCAGCATTTGCCTAATGTTACTCAAGAAACTATCAAAGATATCATTACGAATGAAGTTATCAATAAAGTAATAGATCCAAAATACCTTGATGAAAACACTAAATTTTTAATTAATCCAAGTGGAAGCTTCATCGTTGGCGGAAGCTTTGGTGATTCAGGTACGACCGGACGTAAGATCGTTGTTGATACCTATGGTGGATATGCTCCTATTGGTGGAGGATGCCTTTCTAGTAAAGATCCAACAAAGGTAGATCGCAGCGGAGCTTACTATGCACGTTATGTTGCCAAAAATATCGTTGCTAACCAATTAGCTAAAAAATGTCTTATTCAGGTCGCTTATGCAATTGGAAAACCTAATCCTGTATCTATCAATGTCGAAACATATGGTACTAGCAAGTATTCAAATCAAGAACTATTAGACATCATTAACAATAATTTTGATTTTAGCGTAACAAACATCATCGACGAATTAAACCTTCGTCAACCAATTTATGCTCAAACAACGCAATATGGACATTTTGGTAAACCAGGGTTACCTTGGGAACAAGTCAAAGAACTAAAGATATAAAATAAAAACTAGATTTCAATTGAAATCTAGTTTTTTTAATTATTAAGTAAAGAAATAATATCAATTTTTTCATCTTCTGGAAATAGTTGACCAAAAAATTTTATACCTTTATCATTAAGATCTAGTAAATTTTGTTTTTGCTCTGGCGAAACAGCGATATTTTGATTTATAACGATCCTATCATCATCCTGATAATGAAGATTACCAATTATGACTTCTTTTGGTAAATAACCATACAATGCCATTCTTTTTATTGCTTTAATACCTTTGCAAAGCAATAATATTTTTTCATCCTGAAAAAAATCTTCATTAAGACGACTAACTAAATTTTGAGTTTCCAGAATTGTTAGTTTAACGTTTTTAGGACAAGATAATTTTAATGCTGAACGCTGAGCATCATCAGCTAGGATATTATCATCAACGATCACTATCCTATCGGGATTAAGTTTATCGATCCAATTAACCGTTACCTGCGCATGGATCAAACGCTCATCAATACGTACGCTTAATAATTCCATAATATTCTATCCTTCTTATTAAATAATTTTAAGGTAATTATACTATTTGTCAATAATAAATCTAATACCTTCACATCATTATTAATCATAATAGCAATAAACAAATTAATTGTTCTTTATTCTAACGTGATCTATACTATAATTAGAAGGTATGGTGAAATTATGAAGGTCATGAGCTTTAATATCAAAAATGATACTATCTTTACCATTGGTAAAAAACGATGGTCATTTCGCTATGCTGCTATCAACGATATCATCAAACAAGAAGATCCTGATATCATCGGTATGCAAGAAGTTACCAATAAAATGTTAGCTGATCTTGATTTAAATAATTATGCATATGTTGGTAGCTCACGAAACCGTTTCTTTGATCTAGCAAACGAAAAAAATATCATATTATATAAAAAATCTGATTTTAAAATATTAAATTCTAAAACGATATGGTTATCTTCTTCACCTGAAAAGTTAGGCAGCAGGACCTTAGGTAGCATTTATCCGCGAATCTGTACATACATTTCTTTGCAAGATAAGAATTATCAAATATACAACATCTATAATACACATCTAGATCATCTTTTTGGCTTCGTCCGCCATGCACAAATAAATCATCTTCAAGATTTTATCAATAATGATCAGAAGATCCCATTCGTAATAATGGGTGATTTTAACA
This sequence comes from uncultured Bacillota bacterium, assembly GCA_949299585.1. Lineage (GTDB taxonomy): Bacteria > Bacillota_I > Bacilli_A > Erysipelotrichales > Erysipelotrichaceae > JALEVB01. Next base: position 4,646 of record CASGCC010000054.1, read on the forward strand.
CAACGATACGTTCTAAATATATCCAGCAATTGATAACTGAACTAAAATTAAATAATTGTTATCAATTTTGCGACCAGATATTAAGCACTCATATTGGTTTATTTTCAAGCATTAATAAACATCCATTACCAATAGATTACATTTTTACAAGTAAAGAACTTACCATCAATAATACTGTTATCCTTAATAATAAAATTAATAATAAATATGCTAGTGATCACTCACCAATCATCTGCAATATAATGCCTTGACCTAATAAAAACTGTGATTATCAAAAAGAAAATCACAGTTTTATTTTTAATTTCAAGTTTTATCAGTTATTAAAGTAAAGCGTTGAACTATTTTACCATTATGTTCTACAGTTTCTTCCCACATTGTTGCAGGCCTAACCCAAAGATCCATACTACCGTATAATGCACGATATATGACCATTTCTTCTAATGTTTCACTGTGTTTAGCAACGTCTATCAGCTCATAACGCTTTCCTTTAAAATGTTGATATATGCCCTTTTTAAGCATTTAATACCTTTTGACAGCGAGGACACAAACCATTTTCGTCGTGTTCCTTAGAAACGTTCCAACATCTTGGACAAACAGTTCCTTCAGCTTTATTAATTTCATAGCTTCGATCTTCGCTATCCTTAAATATAACTTCTGAAACGATCAACCACTGTGCCACCATATTATCCAAGCACTTGTTTAGCAGTTCTTGATCAGCAGCAGGTATATGCATGATAACCTGAGCATCTAATGGTTTTCCTATGATCTTTTCATTACGGGCAATTTCTAAAGCTTTTAAGACTTCGCTACGAATATCATGAGCTATAGCAAAATCTGCCTTTAATGTGGCTGCATTAGCGTAATTATTAACTTTAGGGAAATGGGTATAGTGAACTGAAGATTTTTCATCATTTGTAAAGATCTGCCAAACCTCATCCATGGTATAAACCAAAGATGGTGCCCATAACTTACATAGTGCGTCTACGCAATACCAAATAACGCTTTGTACCTGACGGCGACGATGATCATCAGCTTTGGCAATATATAGGATATCTTTAGTAAAATCCAAATAATATGAACTTAGCTCATTGGTCATCAAATTAGTCAAGGTGTTACTAGCTAAGATGAAATCATATCGCATATAAGCATCTTTAACTTTTGCGATACATTCATCAAGGCATACCATGATATATTGATCTACAGGTTGAAGCTTTTCATATGGCAATAGATCTTTTTTAGGATCAAAATCATCTGGATTGATATTTCCTAGCATGAAGCGGAATGTATTACGTACTTTACGATATTGCTCAGCAACCTGTTTAAGATTGTCATCGCCAATACGCATATCTTGTTTAAAATCAACTCCTGTAGCCCATAATCTAAAGATATCAGCCCCATTTTTCTTGATGACGTCCATTGGATTAACAACATTACCTAATGATTTTGACATCTTTTCGCCTTTAGAATCACATACGTATCCATGAGAAAGGACGCTCTTATAAGGTGCACAGCCGTTTGTTGCGGTACCAACGATCAAAGAAGAATTAAACCAACCACGGTATTGATCGCTTCCTTCAAAATATAAGTCTGCTGGATAAGGTAAACCTCTGGCTGCTAATTCATTATTGCTTGACCCTGAATCGAACCATACATCCATGATGTCTTTTTCTTTGGTAAATGCACCATTAGGAGATTTTGGATTTTGGTAACCTTCTGGTAATAGATCTTTTGCTTCTTTTTCAAACCAAATATTAGAGCCATATTGGGCTATTAGATCAGCAATATGATCAAATACGGCCTTTTCCATGATTGGAGATCCATCTTCATTATAGATGATAGGAATTGGAACGCCCCATAATCTTTGACGAGATATGCACCAATCGCCACGATCTCTTATCATATTATAAAGCCTTACTTCGCCCCATTCATTTTCCCATTTAACTTTTTTGATTTCAGATAATAATTTTTCTCTAATTTTTTCAATACTACAGAACCACTGTACTGTTGCCCTAAAAATTACTGGTTTTTTCAAACGATCATCATGCGGATAACTATGCGTGATCTTTGTAGTTGCCATCAAAGCATTTAAAGCAGCTAATTTTTCAATAACTACTTTATTAGCATCGAAAACAAATAGACCTTCAAGGTCTGAGCCTGCTTCACTAGTCAAACAGCCTTTAGCATCTACTGGACACATAGCCTTTATATGATACTTTTGACATACCATAAAGTCTTCCATACCGTGACCAGGAGCCGTATGAACACATCCTGTACCATCTTCATCTGTTACATGATCACCTAGGATGATGACACTAGGTCTTTGCGGATAGAATGGATGATAAACTTTAACAAATTCCAAATCTTTTCCATTATATGTCTTAATGATCTGATATTCATCTATTTCAAATAGTTTCATCAATTCATCGACTTTAGAAGCTAAGACAATTAATTTACCTTTTGGAGTTTGAACGCAAGCGTATGTATAATCTGCATTTAAACAAATAGCTAAATTAGCTGGAATCGTCCAAGGAGTAGTTGTCCATATGACAAAACGCTCATCCCCATCCAAAATGCCATTGCCATCACATACATCAAAAGCCACAAAGATAGAAGTATCAGTTTTATCAAAATAAACAATTTCGCTATCAGCAACTGCTGTTTCATTATATGGTGACCAATAGATTGGTTTTAAGCCTTGAAAGATCAAGCCATCCAAAGCCATCTTGGCAAATGACCTTACCTGTCTTGCCTCAAATTCTTTTTTCAAAGTAATATACGGATGCTGATAATCAGCTACAGTTCCCAAACGCTTCATCGTTTCTTTTTGCGTAGCAACCTGATTATAAGCATATTCTTCGCACTTTTTCCTAAATGCTGCTGGCGTCATCTCCTTACGATTTACACCCAGTTTTTGAATTGCATTTTCAATAGGTAATCCATGAGTATCCCAACCAGGAAAAAAAGGGGTGTAATAACCATTCATTGCATGTGAACGAATGATGATATCTTTGATTACCCTATTCATTGCCGTTCCTGCGTGCAAATTTCCGTTTGCATAAGGAGGTCCATCATGTAAGATAAATGTTGGCTCCCCTTCATGTTGTTTTAGCAATGTCTCATAATAGTTGTCTTCTTGCCAACGCTTTAAGATCTGTGGTTCTTTTGTTGGAAGATTGCCACGCATCTCAAAAGCAGTTTTTGGCATCAACAATGTGTCTTTGTAGTCCATATCCATTCTCCTTCAAATAAAAAAATCGTCCTATTCTAAGGACGAAGTTATCGCGGTACCACCTTAGTTCATATCGTTAAGATATGCCCTTGAAATCTTTTAACGCAAGATTTACGATCTTTTTCAAGATTGACTCATAAGGTGATATCTTTTAAATAATTAATGTCTGTCTTTCAGCTTATGACAAACTCTCTGTAAATAATTAAGATAAAAGCGTGTCCTTACTCTTTGTCTTTATTTATTGCTTGATCCAACCAACTAAGATCTGGAAGATTAGGAGCTCTTAGGGCATCTAGATCGCCCATCAGTACATCTAATTGTTCTTTCATTTCTTTTTTCAACGTTCCGGTCTCATTTGAAATCTTTACAAGATCATTCAATACGATTTTTGCTTTGTATAGTGATTCCTGAACAATGACATCAGCATTCTTCCTGGCAGCATCTATAATCTGATTAGCTTCTTTGATTGCAATCCGTGAAATATCATCTGCTGCTCTTTCTCTGGCAGCAATTCCGCTCATTACTGATTGATATCTTTCCTTAAGATTATTCAATTGCTCATTAAGATATTTGATGTTATTTTGCTGATTAACAATTTCTTCTTCTAAATCTGCAAGCTTTTTTAAGCTATCTTCTACAAAGGCATCTACGGCAAATCTATCATAACCATTTCGCATGACCCGAAATGAAGGTTTTGATCTAACCATAGTTTTTCCTCCTTAGATATACTGTTTAAAAGTTACTAGCAAACGATCCTTTTTCGTAGTTTTATCTATGCCTACATAGACAAATCTTCCATAATGTCGAATTGAAATCGTACAATTATTATTACATAATTTTGCGCAATCTTCAATAGTTACATGATTTAACTGCACTTGCTTTGCTAAGATCATCTTTTGGGCCTTAAGACGATTTACATTGCATAATGCCCCAACAATAACATCCAATCTTTCACTAGAGATAGTTTTTTTAAATTCTTTAAAGTCGTAAGTTAGATCAAAGCTATCATGACTGATCTCAAAGCTTACCTTCGTACGCTTGATCTTGTGAAGATTTACGATTACATAATCAGCGATGCTTTGATTTATAAAAACTATGATCTTATCGTTTTTTACAAAAATGTCACCAATCTGATCACGATTTATATTGAGGCTCATCAAAGCGCCTAAAACATCAGAATGCTTTATATCAGCATATTTATTATTGTAATTTGCAACTAAGCATATAATATCAAAAAAGTCGTCTTCTTCAGGAAAGAAAACAACTT
>CASGCC010000055.1 GCA_949299585.1 uncultured Bacillota bacterium
CTATACAAATATATAAATTATAAGTATTGGCTATTTTTATAAAAATGAGTTAAATTAACATTGTAAAAAAAGGAGCAAGATTTATGAAGAAGGTGCTAATTATTTCTACCAGTCCAAGAAAGGAAGGTAATTCGCAAGCTTTAGCAGATGCTTTTATGAAAGGGGCAAAAGATGCTAATAATCAGGTTGAAAAAGTAGAGCTATATGCTAAGAAAATTAATTTTTGCTTAGGTTGTTTGGCTTGTCAGAAAAGTGGACAATGTGTGATCAAGGATGATGCTAACGCTATCGTTGAAAAAATGCGGGATGCGGATGTCTTGGTATTTGCAACCCCTATTTATTATTATGCGATGAGCGGACAAATGAAAACGATGTTGGATCGTTCGAATCCATTATATGATGCTGATCATAAATTTACCGATATCTATTTATTGGCTAGTGCGGCCGATGATCAAGAGGATGCTGTTGAGGGAGCAGTTAAGGGCTTGCTAGGATGGATCGCGTGTTTTCCTAAAACCCATCTTGCTGGTGTCGTGTTTGGTGGCGGCGTTGATGAAGTAGGAAAGATCAAGGGACATCCAGCATTGGATAAGGCATATGAATTAGGAAAAGCTATTTAATGGATAAAAAAATAATCTTAGTGATCTTGGTGATGATCATGCTAGGTAGCTGTCAGACAAAAACAGACAATCCATCATCACAAAGTATCAAAGATGAAGCAATGCTCAAGGAGGAAGAAAAAATGACGATCATCATGGAGGTTGATGACAAAGCGTTTACGATCGAATTAGCCAATACGACAGCGGCAAAAGAGCTAGCGGCAAGGCTGCAAAAAGAAGATATCATCATCAATATGCAAGATTTTGGCGGGTTTGAAAAAGTTGGAGAACTAGGTATGAAGCTGACGGCAGATGATGAAGAAATCACGACCCAAGCCGGTGATATCATGCTTTATCAAGCTGACAAGATCGTGATCTTTTATGGATCAAATAGCTGGAGCTATACAAGGATCGGTAGCGTAATCGATATAACTGGCTTAAAAGAAGCATTTGCCAATAGCCAGGTCGATGTTACGCTTACATTAAGATAAGCAAGAAGGGAGAATTCAAAAATGACAGTAAAACAAACAGCAGGCAGAGATACTTTAGGGACATTTGCCCCAAAGTTCGCTCGATTAAATGATGATGTATTATTTGGTGAAGTATGGAGCGAAGAAGATAAATTATCATTGCGTGATCGCTCATTAGTAACTGTGGTTGCTTTGATGGCTCAAGGGCTTGTCGATCCATCATTTAAATATCACTTAACAGAAGCTAAGAAAAATGGGATCAGCAAAAATGAGATTGCGGAGATCTTGACCCATGCGGCTTTCTATGCCGGATGGCCTAAAGCTTGGGCTGCATTTAGGATGGCCCTTGAAGTGTGGAATGATGAAGAAGATAGCGATGATGCAAAAACGAATCATGCAAGGTCGATGCTATTTCCGATCGGACAGCCAAATGATGCTTTTGCGCAATATTTTATTGGTCAAAGTTATCTAGCTCCGATATCAAATGAGCAGGTGGGCATCTTTAATATCACTTTTGAACCAGGATGTCGGAATAATTGGCATATCCATCATGCTGATAAAGGCGGCGGGCAGATCTTGATCTGCATCAATGGTAAAGGATATTATCAAGAGTGGGGAAAAGAAGCTCAAGAACTACATCCAGGTGATGTTGTGAATATTCCTGTTGGCGTGAAACATTGGCATGGAGCTACTAATGATAGTTGGTTTTCACATCTAGTGCTTGAAGTTCCAGGCGAAAATGCGTCAAATGAATGGCTAGAAGCGGTGGATGATACCATGTATGCTCTAGCAACAAAGGAGAAGTAATATGTTAGAAGCAAAGTTAAAATTACATGATGATTGGGATAAGACCTTTCCTAAAAGTGATAAGGTAGATCATAAAAAAGTTGCTTTTGTAAATAAGTATGGCATTGCTCTAGCAGCTGATCTATATAAGCCAAAAGATCGAAGGGGTCAATTAGCAGCCATTGCTGTTAGCGGACCATTTGGAGCGGTAAAGGAACAAGCATCAGGCTTATATGCTCAAACGATGGCAGAACGTGGCTTTGTTACTTTGGCTTTTGATCCATCATATACTGGCGAAAGCGGGGGAATGCCTCGTGATGTGGCTTCACCAGATATCAACACGGAAGATTTTATGGCTGCCGTAGATTTTTTATCAGTACAAGATGATGTTGATCCTGAGAAGATAGGTATCATTGGTATTTGTGGTTTTGGGGGCATGGCCCTAAACGCAACAGCTTTAGATCCGCGGATCAAAGCTTGTGTTACCTCTACCATGTATGATATGTCGCGGGTCAATGCCAATGGTTATTTTGATAGCGAAGATAATGAGGAAATGCGTTTTCAGAAACGTTTAGCCATGGCTAAACAAAGAACTAAAGACTATCGCGATGGAAGCTATGCGCATGCCGGAGCCTTACCTGATGAAGTGCCAATAGATGCTCCGCAATTTTTAGCTGATTACATCGGTTATTATCGTAATCGTGAACGTGGATATCATCCCAGATCACAAGGTAATGGTTTGGGTTGGAATGTAACCGGCTGCGAATCATTTTTAAATATGCCAATATTGACATATATTAATGAAATACGCAGCGCAGTATTGATGATCCATGGTGAAAAAGCACACTCTTGCTATTTCAGCAAAGATGCTTATGCCAAGATGATCAAAGACAATAAATATACGGATAATAAAGAGTTATATATCATCCCTAATGCCGTACATACCGATCTTTATGATCGTATGGATATCATACCTTTTGCTAAGATCGATGAATTTTTTAGAAGATACTTATAAAGCAGCGAATATTCGCTGCTTCATTTGTTTATTATGGGCAAATAACGATATAATGATATAAAGGTGGTAAGCAAATATATAAGCTTGATATCACGGCATAGACCAGAAAAGATCGGTATCAAATTAAATGAGCATGGCTGGGCTGATGTTGATGGATTGATCGTGGGAGTAGCGTATACTCATGATCTAAGTAGAATGCTACTGGCAGAAATCGTTGCTTATGATGATGAGCAAAGGTTTACCTTTAATGTTGATAAAACTAAGATCAGGGCTAATCAAGGTCATTTGATCATGGTGGATGTTGAATTAGTGAAAATAAGACCATTGGATATCTTATAGCGTGGTACCGCGAAAAACAGCATATAAGTAGGAAAAAGACATGGCAAACCGCTTATTTATGAAATAGATGCCAACATGATGATTATGAAATTTTTCTTTCTCTTAATGGTACATGGCTTACCAAGATGTTACGGGCATGTTATTTGAAACAGAAGATCTAAGGAGCAACTTTATGACCTATAATTTTAATAATTTAGAAAACATACCCTTAAATACGATCCCAACATGTTTAAATTTGGCTTTTAGCGATTATTTGGTACCTCTTAATTTAACTGATGAACAATGGCAGAGTGTATTTAGAAATAATATGGTTGATCTAAAGAATTCATTTGGCGCTTTTTATGAAGGAATGATGGTTGGCGTTATCATAAATTCATGCAGCATTTATAATGGCTATAAAGCTGTTTTTGATGTTGCAACCGGAGTCATTCCTGCGTATCGTAAAAAGGGTGTATTTACAAATTTGTTTGCTTATGCATTGGAAAACCTTAAACAAAAAGATATAGAAAGATATTATTTGGAAGTCTTGCAAGATAATGATAAAGCTATCAAGGCTTATAAAAAGCATGGTTTTGTTATTGCCAGAGAAATGTTGTTTGTTAGATCTGCAGTATCTTCTGTTGCATTTAATGCCAACTTGATGATAAGCAATTTAAATGATCTTGAATCAAAAAAATTAGAAAAATGTATTAAGGTAAAGCCATCATATGAACATTGCTTAGATATATTAAAAAATAACATTGATGACTATGCGATAGCTTATATGCATGATCATGATGAGATCAAAGCATTTTGTATCTATGACATCAAGAATGGTCGTATCATGCAGATGGGCTATGCAGATATCGATAAATTAAAAAATATTATCGGGTATTTATCAGCAAAATATCAAAACAACACGATAAAAAATGTTGATGGCAGCTATCAAGAAATTATAAAAATGCTGCAAGATCTTGGCTTTGAAACTATTGTTAAACAATATGAAATGGTAAGAAAGCTTTAAAAGATTGTAATTATTCGAATCCATCCCATACCGGTTTTCCGGTATATTTTTTGGCTTGTTCTTTGCCGGTTAAAACGCGCAAAGCATTTAATGCCAAAGCTTCTTGTTCGTATTCGCCAGCATATACTTTAATAGGTGCGATCCATCCACAGCGCTCATTGATCATTTCATATATGTCATCAAAACGCATCAAACCACCAGTTAAGACGATGCCATCAACTTGGCCTTTTAAGACAGTGCTCATAGCGCCAATATTCTTGCAAACTTGATAGATCATTGCTTGCCATACCCGGGTTGCTTTGGGGTCTTTACCAACCATGTCATGAATTTTATCTGAATTTGATGTGCCAAAATAATTAGATAAGCCACCGGTGCAACTGCATAAGTTCCACATTTCCTCTTTAGGTTTGTCCCATAGATAGCGAACAACATCAGTGATGGCCATGCTGCCCATTCTAGTAGGGGTGAAAGGACCATCGCCTCCGCCACCATCATTGCCATCGATCATTCGCCCATGATCATGAGCAGTAATGGTGATGCCACCATCGATATGACAGACGATAAGATTTAATTCTTCATATGGTCGCTTGAGCTCATTGGCGTATTTTCGGGCAACGGTTTTTAGATTTAAAGCGTGACAGATGGCTTTGCGATAAATGCCATCTATGCCGGTTATCCGCGCTAGATCGCAATACTCATCAACAACGGTAGGATCGCTCATAAATATCTTACCGCCATATTTTTCCTGGACCTTTTTGGCCATTTGTACTCCTAGCATTGATGAGTGATATAAACCACCTTTTGATGATCTAGTATCTTCGATTAGCTGATCATCAACTTCATATGTACCACTTGTTAGTGAATAACAAGGCCCGCCACGGCTAGCAATGGCGTCGAGATTACTTAAATCGATATCATTTTCTTGGATAAATTTATTGATAACTTCCATACGATAAGGAAGCTGATCATTGATGGTCTTGAATGATCTTAAAATGCTTGAATCGTGAAAGACATCGCAAGTAATGATGTTTTTTTCGTTGATGAATAAAGAAAGCTTGGTTGAAGTAGAACCAGGATTGATGACAAGGATCTTATAGTTTTTCATGTGACCTCCTTATTGCATAGCTTAACCCTTTTATTTTACCGCTTTTTTTAAAAAATGTTCATAGATATATATAAGTTATGTTAAAATTTTGATATAGAAAATTATCGTTTTTCGATAATTTTAGAAAGGAATCTTGCTATGGATCTAATGTTTATTAATTATGTAAAAATGATGCTGATCATCCCGGTCATTAGTATCTTGTTGCTTGCTTTGATGTTATTTTTGGTGCTTAAATTTGACCGTACTGAGCATAAGATGAGCTTTATCGATAAGATCAAATGGTTAGATAAGACGCTGAAACTGATCGTTATCTTATATGTTGGCGGATTGTTATTAGGACTGATCGTGGTGATTGCGGTAGGTGGCATCTTTAATGCTTCAGGGATCCTGACGCAAGCTCATAGTTTTCTTGGGGCTAGCTTTGCTGTGGTATTGCTTCCATTTTTGATCCAATTATATTTTTATTATTTGATCTATAAAGAATATAAGATATTGATCAATAATTTATTGGTGGAAAAAATTTTTGATCAGGCTAATGTTCATGCCTTAAAGAAGATCGCGAAGGTAACGATCTGGATCTTGATCCTTAATTTGATAGTGTATTTGCTTGAAATGATCGTTAGTCTGCTAGGCATGCTGGCAATTATCTATTTACCAGCTAGTTTATTCACGGTAATGGGTACAGATGTTAATTTCAATGCTATGCTAAATGCTGATGTCTTGGTTTATTTTGTTGTTTGTATCATGGTAAATATCTTTGCGGAAATCATGGATAAAGCTACCGCAATATATGAGGAGAACAAGCTGACCATCTGATGATAAAAGTTCATTTGAAAGACGTATTGAAAGCCAAAGGCATGACCAATAAAGAACTGGCAGCTATGATCGATATAACGGAAGCAAATCTAAGCATCTTATGTAGCGGTAAAGCGAAAGCTATTCGTTTTTCGACCTTAGAAAAGATCTGTAAAGTATTGGATTGCGAGATTAAAGATATCTTAAGCTTTGAAAAAGATGAAAGAGAGGATTAATTATGACTAAAAAACGAATATTTGGGATATGTATCTTAACTTTTATAGTAATGGGCCTTACTTGCTTGATCACAGCTAATGCGGTTGATAAGATCTTTCAGTTTTTAGGTATTTCCTTTGGCCATGATCAAAGCGTGAGAGAATTCTATATGATCGGATCATTTTATATGTTTTTTATGGATATTATTTGCGTATACTTTATCTTAAAAGATCTCTATATAAAAATTAAAAATCAGGATGATATGAACGCTTTTCATGGTCGTTTGCACAGATATCAAAAAGAAATGATGATCATGTATCTGGCAGTTGGTTTGTTGATCATCGCGGGAAGCTTAGGCATTTATCGTGCAATTGTTTATCTTGTAGCGGGATTTTTGGTGTGTTTGATCGTCCCTTTACAATTGATGTTATGTTTGTTTCTTAAATTGATAAAATAGTGTTATAACACCTTGCTGATATGATAAAGCTGGGTGTTTTTATTTAGATAATTAGTGAGGGTAGATTGAATATTAGCGATAATTAAGGTATTATTTCTATAGCGCTTACATTGATGGAGAAGGATAATGAAAAGATTTTTAGAAAGATACGACGGGCTAGATTATTATTTATATACCATTGTTAAAGGTAATCTAGAAATCAGTGTGACAGATTATGGGGCAACGTTGTGCAATTTTAAATATAAAGGCTTGGATATCGTTCAAGGATTTGAAAATGTGCATGGTTATGTCGAAGATGTCAAATATATGAATGCGACGATCGGCAGGGTATGCAATCGCATTGCGAAGGGAAAATTTAATTTAGGTGATAAAGAATATTTCTTAGCGATAAATAATGGTCCAAATACCTTGCATGGTGGAAAAAAAGGTTTTGATACCAAAAAGTGGCAGGTAAAAGAAGGTGCTGATCAGCTTGTATGTACATATCTTAGCCAAGATATGGAGGAAGGCTTTCCGGGAAATTTATCGATCGAAGTAATTTATAAACTGGAGGAAGATGGCTTGATTTATCAATATCGTGCGAAAAGCGATGCCGATACTTTGGTAAATATCTGCCATCATGCTTTTTTCAATATTAATGGTGCTACATCTGATAGCATCCTGCAAGATCATTTACAGATCGATGCTGATTTTATCGGTATGATCGATAGCGATGGTTTGACCACTGAAACTTTATTGGATGTAACAGGCACGCCTTTTGATTTCCGTAAGCGTAAGCAAATTGGTGCTGATATTGATGCAAAGCATCCGCAGCTCATCAATGGCAATGGCTATGATCATCATTTTGTCATAGTTGGAGAAGGCATGCGTCATTTTTGTACATATGATAATGGTAAGTTACAGTTAGAAGTTTTTTCTGATCTGCCAGGAATGCATCTTTATTCAGCAAATTATCTTGATGGTCATGCGCGGGGAAAACAAGGCAATAATTATCCTAGACGTTCTTCGATTTGTTTTGAGACACAGTATTATCCTAATGCCATCAATTTACAAAGACAAATAAAGCCAATATTAAAAGCCAATGAACTAAAAGAACATACGACAAAATTTAAGATAAAGGAGATATAGGATCATGTTTGTTACAGAAATCATCACAAATTTGGAAAAAGGTATTTTTGACGATCAGCTAAAGATGTTGAATTGCCGAGAAGATATCGCCGATCAAAAAGCGCGATATCGTGAATTACTGGAAGCGTTTAAAAGTAAATTTGGCAATCAAGACGCTCATCTGATATGTGCACCAGGGCGAACAGAAATTGGGGGCAATCATACCGATCATCAATTAGGACGGGTATTAGCAGCTAGCGTAAATATGGATATTGCTTGTGTTGTCTGCAAAAATGATGAAGCATGTGAATACTATGCACAAGGATATGAAGTAAGACCGGTGGCTATCGATGATCTAACGATCAAAGATGATGAAAAATTCACTAGCGAGGCTTTGATTAGAGGTACCTTGGCGCGCTTTAAAGAACTTGGATATGATATAGGTGGCTTTAAAGCTTATGCGCAAAGTGCGGTTTTAAAAGGTTCTGGTGTATCTTCTAGTGCAGCTTTTGAAGTATTGATCGGTGCAATATTATCGCATTTATATAATCATGGTAAGGTCGATCCGATCGTTATTGCGCAGGTTGGGCAGTATGCCGAAAATAATTACTTTATGAAACCTTGCGGTTTGATGGATCAGCTTGCTTGCTCGGTCGGCGGTTTTGTGACGATTGATTTTACCTGGTTGATTTCTTGAAGAATGGTGGCCATGCCGTCTTCGAATTCTTTGGTGGTGATGAGGTCGTAGTTCATTGTTTTTGTTTTTTTTGTGACAGATAGTTACTCCCTGTCGTTGGTTTACGGTACAAAGGAGTAACTATTTTTTGAGTGCTCAGGTGTTTTGCAGGTAGTCGTCTACCCGGAATCTACCTAGAACGTGTAAGTCCGTTGTCATTTGTTGTGGCTTTTGCGTTCTATGTTGAGCAGGGTTTCAAGGGCTTCTTCAAGTTCTTTGAATGGTTTCATAAGGTATTCGTCTCCTGCAAATTTGGATTTGAAGAGGTTGTTGTTGAAGGTCTTGATGTTGAATTTGATGTTTAAGGACAGGTATTCCAGCAGCTCTTTGCGGCTGGTGAATGATGATCCGTCGGATTTGAC